>CAXMTO010000375.1:0-3509 GCA_964196355.1 uncultured Myxococcota bacterium | reverse complement strand
CAGCTGCTCTTCAGTGATCGATGTTCCTCCTGTGGTTTCAATGTAAAAATCGTAGAAGAGTGAACATTTTTTGAAATAGCTTTTATTTTGGAGCCATTTGGGCCAGCTGTCATTTTTTCTGTTGTGTATCAGGGACGAGAGGTTCGTCAGCAGGCTGACAATTTCCTGTCGAAGTGAACGTCGAAGATTCAGATCAATCCCCATGGTCTGGTCGAGGTCCGCCCGGATTGTTTTTGATACCTGAAAGAGCTGGGGGCCTTTGCGATACATGCTGAAAAGTTGATATCGTGATTCAGCCCAGGGAATAAGGATGAGCGCGAAGAAAAAGAAGTCGGACTGGCGGTGTATTTTGTGTTCAAGGGCAATTTTATTGGTACGATCTATAGTGTCGAATACATGAGAGAGCTGTGTCACAGTGACCGCACTGTTCTTGGAGTCTTTCGTTAGGAGTGGGCGGTAGAGGGAGAAGAGGGAGGGAAAAATACCGGAAGCCACTGCCAGATCAAACCATGGCGAAGCATCACCACTGTAGACGTCTTTTAATATTTCGTCCCGCAACCTGGACGGTGGGCAGAGAGCAAGTTTGCCGCTATTTGAACAGATTGCCTTCCAGGTATGTTCTTCGATTGCAAAGTTGTTTCTTGCACTGTGGCGAATAGCGCGCATCATTCGCACCGGGTCGTGGATAATCCTCTTTACCGGGGCGCCGACCATACGGACGGTGGAGTCCCGGAGGTCTTTAACTCCATGGACATAATCAATGATGATAGTATTGTTTATTTCAAAAAAAAGTGCGTTGATTGTCAGGTCTCGACGCTGTGCATCTTCGCTGAGGGTGCCAAAAGTGTTGTTTGGGGCGAGAACGTGCTCAGGGCCGTCCAGATCATGCTCACTTAAAGATCGCAGGGTTGAAACTTCAACTACCTTGCCTCCTCTGAAGAAGACCTGGACGAGTCGGAATCGCCTGCCGATAGTGGCACTGTGGGGGAACAGTTTGCGTATCTGGCCTGGTTTTGCGTCGGTGCTGATATCAAAATCTTTAGGTTTCTTGCCGAGATAGAGATCACGTACACCGCCCCCCACCAGATATCCCACGAAGCCGGAGCTGTTTAATTTCCTGAGCACCTTGAGTGCATCAGGATCTATCATGTCAACGGTGATCGGGTGGTGCTCACGGGAGATTACAAGGGCATCTGCGCCGTATGCGGGTGTCTCTGAGACACCATCGGTATCACTGGAAGAACTCATGGCTGTCATGGAGTAATTTTAAATTGCTGGACTGAAACCCCGTCCCTCTCTGTAAACTGCTTCAGCCTGTGCTTTGAATTGCCTGAAAATCTCGGCTACTGAGAGAATTTTATCCATCTTATAGGTGTTCTCTCCGGAGAAGAGGAGCCCGTCCTGAGTGTTGCCTTCACGAGCTTGAGTGAGTCGTTCGTTGATGCAGTAAAGGTGATCACACTTTTTCAGACAGAGGTGGGGGCACTTTTTTGTGCTGACGTCTTCACCTGCATTCATTGATTTGACAAAAGGGTTATTCAAGGCTCTGCCGGGGAGTCCAACAGGGCTGGAGGTCAGGACGATGTCTTCTTTGGTTGCATTCAGGTAGGCCTGTTTAAACTCGTCGGCGACATCGCACTCCTTACTGAGGACAAAGCGTGAGGCAATCTGAACGCCGTCAGCGCCATATTTGTCCATCATCTCTGCCATTTCATAGCCATTCGTGATACCGCCTGCTGCGATTAGCGGGATATTTTTTATGACATCTCTGATGGGTGGAAAAATTTCTCTTAAAGGCTTGTCTGTACCAAGATGGCCTCCCGCTTCTTTAGCTTCGACGATGACAGCTGAAGCGCCAAGTCTTTCGGCGAGTTTTGCTAGAGGGGGAGCGGATACGATCATAACAATTGGGGTATCGTGCTCCCTGCCGATTTTGAATATATCCCGTGAGAAACCGGCTCCGGTGACTACCATGTCGATTCCTGCATCGATGGAGCTTATGACCAGTTCATAGAAATTCTTCATGGCGTACATGATGTTTACTGCAACCACGCCATCGGTTTCAGATTTCGCTTTTCTTATATCGTCTTTCAGTTCTTCTGGCGGTATCCCTGATCCGCCAATCACACCGATACCACCGCATTCAGCAACAGGGGCGGCGAGGGCCGATGTGGAGACTCGAATGGACATACCTCCCTGAATTAAAGGAAATGATGCGGTAAATTTACCGATCTTAAGTTCGGGTAATTTCATGAACAGACTGCTCCTTTGAGTGTAACATTGATATGGAAAACCCGATAATGCCTCTCTTCATCTGTTTTGTCAAGAGAAGTATGATGTTAGGTGCGATTGAAAAAATATCATATTTGGCGACAATTCAGTGGTGGCGCAGCAAAGTAGTCTGAATTTAGACGTGGTGATCTCAGCTATGCTTGACAAAAGTATAAAATTGCAGTTAGGTTCCCTGTTTTGGTTTTATTTGAGACCCTTCTATTTCCTTAACATATTTTGGTGACAGTTGTGAAAATCAAAGCCCTGAAAGGCTTTAAAGATATTTTACCGGATGAAGTTAAACTCTGGAAGTATGTAGAAGATACCGCCCGGGATGTTTTTCAGCGGTTTAATTTTTCCGAGATCAGGTTGCCGATCCTGGAACAGACCGAGCTTTTCGCAAGATCCATTGGCGAGGACACTGATATTGTCGAAAAGGAGATGTATACCTTTGTGGACAAACAGGTCACAATGCGCCCTGAGGCCACCGCTTCTCTCCTGCGGGCATATATAGAGCATGGTCTGTATATACAGAAACCGGTACAGCGGCTCTTTACTATTGGCCCGATGTTTCGCCACGAACGTCCCCAGAAGGGCAGACTCAGACAGTTTCACCAGATGGATATCGAAATTCTCGGATCTGAGAATGCTCTTGTCGATGCTGAGCTTATTGCCATGGGAGCGATGCTGTTTTCTGAACTTGGTATACCGGTAAGTCTTGAACTCAATTCTCTTGGTTGCCCGCAATGTCGTCCCGCTTATCGTGCCAAATTATTGTCTTTTATTAAGAGTCGCCTTGATGGACTGTGTGACGACTGTAAACGGAGAAGTGATACTAATCCGCTGAGAGTACTTGACTGTAAAAAGAGTCATTGCCGGGAACTGGTTGATCAGGCTCCTTCTATATTGGAACACCTTTGTGGTGATTGTGAAATCCATTTCTCAAGTGTACAGGAAGGCCTGCAGCAGCTTGGTGTTGAGTATAGTCTCAATAAATTCATGGTGCGCGGGCTTGACTATTACTGTCGGACAACTTTTGAATTTATAACCACTGACCTCGGTGCACAATCCGCGGTCTGTGCAGGTGGAAGATATGATGGACTCATTGAAAAACTCGGTGGACCCAAAAATGGGTCGGGGATCGGGTTTGCAATGGGTCTGGAGCGCATGGTTCTTCTCATGCTGCAGCAGGAAGATGTTGTAACCGGGGAATCCGATCTGGACATTTTTGTCATTGG
>CAXMTO010000374.1:0-77433 GCA_964196355.1 uncultured Myxococcota bacterium | reverse complement strand
TGTAATAAAAAACAAAAAACAAAAGCAGTGAGCTTTTTTCAATCCTCAAAGTCGTAGTCAGGGCCATTACAGAGTGAGCAGCGAAGAGTCTGATCCCCTCTGTCAAAAATCCACTCCCATTTTTTTTCTTTTATCATCGACTCTTCTTCGACTCCACAGGTAATGCACACCCATCTGTCACCTTCTTCAGTTTCGTATAAATGCATTGTCTCTCTTGTGTTTAATGATTTTATATATCGACATCGTACTTGTTTGAAGGGTATTTATTCAGTATTGTTATTGTGAGATGAATTGACAAATTTCAAAACATCTTTTTCACAATAACACAACTTTTAAATGAGTAGTTATGAAAACAAATTCGAACCTTCCTCTTCTCTTATACAGCTATCTTGCAACTGAAATGCTTGCGCCTTTTTTTGCGAGTTTTATTGTAATGAACTGTGTTTTTTTTCTGGTTAAACTCATACCATTTCTCAATCTTACCCTCGATCTTAATATTGGACTTCCCGATTTTGTTCGACTTTTCACATTTCTTTTCCCTAATATTTTTCTCTATTCCATCCCAATGTCCGCAATGATCGGGATGACGATAGGTTTTGCCCGTCTCTCAAGCGACTCTGAAATTCTTGCTTTGAAAGCGAGTGGTATAAGTATTTATCAGGTTTTGCCACCAGCCATCATTGTGGCAATAGCAATATCCCTATTTACCGCATATTTCTCAATAAAACTCATTCCTTTAAGTGAAGTTTCGATGAAACGGTTAATCTATCAGTTAATGACTGAAAAAATCAATCATGGCATCAAGGAACATTTATTTACTGAAGCTCTAGGGGATGTTGTCGTCTATGTAGAAAAAATTGATAAAACTACTGGAAGATGGCAAGAAGTTTGGGTTTCAGACATGAGAGGAGTTAAAAATCCTGTAATTACTATGGCATCTACCGGTTCTATGAAAAGTAACAGTGAGGAGATGACTGTCTCTATTGTTTTGCAGAACGGGAGTCTGCATCGTCCAGGTAATGATAATGCACAAATCGTTCAATTTGACAGATATGTAATCAACATCCCCTTATTGCCTCCTGACACAAAAGGTCCTCGATCGAACCGGAGCTCGCTGTCCATGGGTGAACTTCTTGAAAATGCTCAGCTTGAGACAGAAAACACAGAACATAAGCGAAAACTGCTTATAGAGTATCACAAAAGACTTGTTCTTCCAGTTGGTTGTTTGATGATTAGCCTTATTGGCCTTCCCCTTGGTCTGCAGGCCAGACCGGGGAAAAAAGCAATCGGCATCCAGGTTGGTCTTGTCATATTTATACTCTATTATATTTTATTCACATTTGGCAAAACTCTAGCAGAAGATAATGTGCTGCCTATTGCATTAGCCATGTGGGTACCCAATATTCTTTTTCTACTCCTTGCCATTTTCTGGATAGTTCAAGTTTCCAACGAAAAGCCCCTTGTCCCGGAGAAAATATCCAGTCTCTTTGGAAACATTTGGGACTACGTATATGGCTTCATTAAAAGGCGATATGATAATGTAAGAAAATTATTCGGAGGTTCACCTTCTCCCGATGAGGAAACAGGTAGCTCCAATACTTTGCTGCTGGAAAAATCAACAATTAGAGGCAATGTTAGAAGCAGAGTCTTTCACTTGCCAGGTTGTGAGTTTTATGACTGTAAAAACTGCACGATTGAGTTTAAAAATATCAATATTGCTACCGATTCCGGGTTCGAACACTGTCGCTTTTGTAGAGACAACAACAGTGAATAATAACGATTAAGTGACCTGACCCGAATACAATGAAATTTTTCAAAATGTCTGGATAAGTACCTTATGAAGTATTTTGTTTTCTTGTCGGAGGCTAGCACACATGAAACTTACGACATCTGAAGAGATGAGAGCTCTGGATACCTCCGCGATTGAAGATTTCCACATCCCGGGCATAGTGCTGATGGAAAATGCAGGGCTAGGCACGGTAAGAATGATGGAGCAGCAATGTGGCCCATGTGAAGACACAATTGCGCCTATTTTTGTGGGACCCGGCAATAATGGTGGAGATGGCCTGGTTATTGGGAGACATCTTTATCAACGTGGTTGCCAGCCGATCTTCTTCTTTCTTGTTAACCCAAATAATCTTAAAGGTGACGCGGCGGTAAATTTCAAAATTATTCGAAAACTGAATTTACCGTTTCATGTAATTGATAACATCAGCCGGGTCAAAACCATTCAAGTTCTTTCGAAGCAATATGAGATCGAAAATGGACCTTGTTACGCTATTGTAGATGCCATTTTTGGTATAGGTCTGGTCAGAAAAGTATCAGGTCATTTTTCCGACACTATTGACCTTATCAACAGGAAGGTTTTTGCCCACAAAGTTCCTGTAATTTCAGTTGATGTACCTTCTGGCCTTAACTCAGACACTGGCAAAATTCTTGGGACCTGTGTTAAAGCGGATTTTACTGCAACCTACGGCTGCGCCAAGCTGGGTCAATTTGTCCACGACGGCATCTCTGTAACCGGACAACTTGAAATTATTGACATTGGTATTCCGAAAGAGGTTGTGGATAAGGCGAAAATCAGAACAGAACTATCCACTAAAGAGAGTTTCAAAAAGCAGGCAACTTGTCTAGACCGCTCCAGAGATTCCCATAAAGGCAGTCACGGTCACCTGCAGATTATTGGCGGGTCACCCGGTAAAACCGGGGCTGCTGTTCTAGCTGCAAAAGGTGCTCTTAAATCAGGAGCTGGTTTAGTAAGCCTTTTTGTACCTCACAACCTTAATGCAATTTTCGAGACTTCTCTTTTGGAAGCGATGACAATCCCCCTCGAATCGAGCAGTGACTTTTTCAAATCTGGTGATATAGATTTTATTCTTGAAGAGATTGAAGGTAAACAGGCCCTGGTTATTGGTCCTGGAATTGGTGTTGATGAGAGCACCAGGCATCTCGTACTCCGCCTTTACCATGAGGTAAAGTGCCCACTTGTCATCGATGCAGACGCTCTAAACCTTCTCGCTTTATCGCTTAAGGAAATAAAGGTTCCGGCAGGGCCCCGTATTTTCACACCTCATCCGGGTGAGCTCGGCAGGCTTATAGTAAAGTCCTCAAAAGAAATCCAGAACAACCGGCTTGAGGCTGCACACATTGGCTGCCGCCTTTTTAAAAATTCAGATCATGATATAATATTCGTACTCAAAGGCGCCGATACCCTGATCGTTGTTAACAATGGATCTACGACTGTCAACTCAACAGGTAATCCTGGAATGGCAGCGGGAGGCATGGGGGATGTTCTCAGCGGTGTAATAGGTGCGTTTCTCTGTCAGGATATGTCCCCCCGCAACGCAGCAATCGCTGGTGTTTTTCTACATGGAAATGCAGGAGATGAACTTTACAGGAAGACCGGTATAGGTTATACAGCAGGTGAGCTGACAGACAGAATACCGGTTACGCTCAAAAACATTAAATCATTTTAAGGTTTTGCACAATTTTTCCCCAAAACGAGGTTTTTAAAAACCTTTTCTCTTTATGAACCTGGAGGTGAAGCTATGCTTACGAGTAAAGACATAATGACCCGATCAGTTATCACCGTGAAAAAAGAAACCTCTGTCAAAGAGCTTGCTCTGATTTTAACAGAAAACAGTATCAGCGGGGCTGTGGTTGTAAACGATCAAGACAAGGTGATTGGTATCGTTACGGAAAGCGATTTGATATTTCAGAACAAAAAACTACATATCCCTTCAGTGGTTGCAATTCTTGATGCCTATTTTTTCCTCGAACATCCTGACAAAATGGAACAAGAAATACAAAAAATGGCCGGGGCTACTGTAGGAGACATTTACACAAAAGATGTAGTCACTGTAAAGGAGGATACCACCATTGCGGAGATAGCGACGATAATGTCGGAGCGGCATGTGCATACCCTGCCTGTATTAAAAGATGATACTCTTGTCGGGATAATCGGCAAAAAAGATATCATCAAGACTATTGCTACGGCATCCGACAACAATGTCACCACTTGATCGGTTCCTGCCCGGTCTTTTCCAGGTAATTGTTACATTTAACAAAGACCCCTGATCCTAAAAAACCTCTATGGGCTGAAAGAGGAGAAGGGTGGCTGGTGGCCAGCACCAGATGTTTATTCTGATCAATGAGAACTGCTTTTTTTTGAGCAAATGCCCCCCATAACATAAAGACCACATTCCTTTTTTTCCTGGATATAGTTTCGATTACGCTATCAGTCAGTTCATGCCATCCAAGGTTGGCGTGGGAATTAGGTTTTTTTGCTATTACTGTCAAACTTGCATTAATCAGCAGCACGCCTTGTATTGCCCATCGAGTCAGATCGCTCTCCTGACTGATTTTTTCATCATTATAGAGTGATCGATTGACTTCTTGTAATATATTTCTCAATGATGGCGGTACAGGTATCCCTCTCCTGACCGAAAAACATAACCCGTGAGCCTCTGGTCCTTTCCCCGGATGCTCGTTGAAATATGGGTCCTGGCCAATTATCACAACTTTGGTGTCGTCAAGACTGGTCTGTCTCATTGAAGAAAAAACATTTTCTCTGAGCGGAAAGATTTTTACGCTCCCAGGTTCTGTCTCATAGGCTTTTCGTAAAAGCTCTCTATGGTGTCCTTGCTGCATGGCAGGGACGTTTTCTTCCCAGAGTTGTGATTGTTTTTTTGGTTCTTCTTTCACAGCTCCCTCCCATAATTTTTAGTACCTTACTCCAGAAACACTGCAATAAAAAACAAGAAACTGAGGAATGTAAATTAAAATTATGTGGTTACATATACCACCAAGGTACTTATACCCCCTTGTGGGGGTGTTAGGTGGTGGGCTTTTCCTTTGCTCCATAGTGTAATTTCTTTATTCTCTCAACAATACCATCAATACTCACCGTGGTGCGAAGGTTACACTCATCCATAATATTCTCTCCCATGGTTTTACACAGGCAGGAGCCAGGATCGAGGAGGAGTCCTACTCCCTCGTTTTTTAATAAAAGATTCATGCCGTTCCCACCATCCTTCTCTTCTCCTGACAAGATGACGCCGGCTGTTTTCTTTTTGTAGATTGCACTCACTGAAGCCATAAGAACATCAAGGGGCCCTGTCACTGCGGTGTTTTTTTGCAACCTCTGCAAAATGGGGCGTCCACGATGCAATTTTACATTCATGTAATCTCGATCAGACACGAGGTAACAATATCCCCCTTCAACGATTGCGCCATCACAAGATCGAAGGACTTTCATAGAAGAGATTGCATCAAGATATTCAGAGAATGCATTCACGTGCTGAACATTTCCGTGGACAACACAAATTACAGCACCGCTCATTTCCGACTCAAGCTTTGGAATTATCTCAAGAAGATTTGGGAAACATCCCTCTCCTCCACCGATAACAGTGATAAAACTGTTTTGACGATTTTGAGAGCTGATTTCCAGCTCAATCATGTCGCCACAGCGGGAACAAATGATTTTTTTACTCATCTGAGATAATTTCACGGATACGGCTTCTTTATGACCGCAGTCTTCACAGAAAACAATTCGCTGTTCCTCATCAGCTGAAGCAGCCCCTGAGTGGAAACCTGTAGAGAAAGGTTCTCTTGAGAAAATTTTCACATACGCTGCTTTTCTAACCTTTTCAATAACAATTTGTCTATGCGCCAATAATTTCTCTTCTTGAAAAATGAAATCTTTACAAACAAAATCTATCGCTCCATTTTTCATGGTATCAAAACATCTCGCAGTTCCTTCATCTGTTAGGCTCGAAAACATTATTGTCGGTGTTGGTCTATGGATCATCAGATGCTGCAGGGCGGTCATCCCGTCCATTAATGGCATCTCAACATCGAGCAGAATGACGTCTGGGTCAGTTTTCAGAACTAAATCAAGTGCTTCAATGCCGTTTCGCGCTTCGCCAACGATAGAAATATCATGACAGTCTTCAAAAATATCACGCAGAAAACGTCGAAAGACCAGGGAGTCATCTACGACAAGAACAGTTATTTTTTTTGATTTGTTACCACTAGGTTGTGATTGCATATTTTTATTATCGAGATCTATTTAAACTACGTCTTCCCCTTTGAGCACTGAACTGAGTCAGGATTTGTCCATTTTTCGAGAAGAGCAAATATCTTTACAGTCTAAGAGAATAAAGTTCATTGTGACTTATATACGCAGCCACTTTTTCCGGAATAATTTCTTTCATCATTTCTTCATCACCTATATACTTTTTTACCAGAGTTGACGAAAGATATGCAGGTGTCTGTTTCAAAAAATAAATATCTTTAGTTCCCCTCTTCCCAGACCAAACAGATCTGCTGGAACTATTATATGACAGAACAGCAGCCAGTTCGGACAACCTGGTTTCATCAACACCCCTTCTCCTGGAAACAAGCAATGACACGAGGCAAAGTATTTCCCTGTACGATTTCCATGTTAAAATATCAAGAAAAGCATCAGACCCTATTATAAAATAGAGCGTGTTATTCTGACCCATATCGGCAAGCAGGGCTTTAAGGGTATCTACAGTATATGAAGGTTTGGACATCTTCCCCTCAATCGAGCAGCATTCAAAGGTCCTATGCAGTTCGCAGGCTATTTCGACCATCCTGACACGATGTTCAAAGGAAGTTACCTCTGTTTCGGTTTTGTGAGGGGGGACTGCAGCCGGCACGAAGAGTACCCTGTCCAAATCGAACTCACTTTGAGCCGCTTCAGCCAGTTCAAGATGGCTGAAATGCACAGGATCAAAGGTTCCCCCCAATATTCCTGTTTTTTGTTTCACATGCGAACCTGGCCTTGTCCATATACTACAAATTTACGGGTTGTCAGTTCTTCAAGTCCCATTGGTCCATATGCGTGCAGCTTAGTGGTACTGATGCCGATCTCGGCACCAAGCCCCAATTCACCACCATCGTTGAATCGAGTAGATGCGTTCACCATTACTGCAGATGCATCAATCTCTGAAACAAATCTTTGAGCTGTGCTATAGTTTTCAGTGATAATCGATTCTGTATGTTGCGAGCCGTATGTGTTGATATATTCCTTTGCTTCGGAAAAATTGTCCACAATTTTAACACACAAACTCAGATCGAGAAATTCTTTCCCCCAGTCAGTCTCACCAGCCAACTTGACTTGAGATGAAAGAGCAACACTCTTCTCACATCCCAGCAATTCAACGCTTTTCCCCACAAGTTCTTCAGCCAGAACAGGTAAAAAACTTTTCGCGATATCTTTATGGATAAGCAGCCCCTCCAGGGCATTGCAAACTCCGGGACGAGCAGTTTTTGAATTAATAATAATAGGTGCCGCTTTTTCCAAATCGGCCTCTTTATCAACATAAATATGACAGACGCCCTTGTAATGTTTGAGTACCGGAATGGATGAATTTCTACTGACAAACCGTATCAGACCTTCTCCACCTCTTGGTATGACCAGGTCAATTTGTTCTTCCAGAGTCAGGAGATGAGTTATAGCTTCACGATCGGTTACCGGCACAACCTGAACAACATCGCTATCAAGACCCTGTGCATCAAGTGCTTTCTGCAGGATGGAGGCAAGTGCAAGATTAGAATGTATTGCCTCTGAACCGCCACGCAGAATTACAGCATTACCGGCCTTAATACAGAGAGCTGCTGCATCAATTGTAACATTAGGTCTGGACTCATAAATCATGGCAATAACACCCAGAGGGACAGACATCCGCCCGACCATGAGACCATTGGGGCGCCTGGTAAGATCTCTGATCCTGCCGACAGGATCAGGCAATGCGCATATTTCATTCAAACCATCTACCATCGATTGGATGATATCATCTGTGAGTCTCAATCTATCAAGCATTGCTGTAGATAAGCCTTTGGATTGACCTGAGGCTATATCTTTCTGGTTTTCAGTCTGGATATATGTTTTTTCCTCTACTAAAAGCCTTGCTACTTCCAATAAAACTCCGTTCTTCTTTTCGGTGGAAATGGACATAAGAGCAAATGAACTTTTTCGGGCCCTTACTGCTAACTCAGTTATTGAATTTTCGAGTGTCATCGCTCTCCTCTCAACACGTTTTTCTGCAACCCGTCATAATACAACCAGATTGTTTCGGTGAAGCACCTCATCGACTTCTTTATATCCTAACACCTGTTCTATTTTATCAGTGCGCAACCCCTTGATCTTGGATAATTCTTCAGAACTGAAATTACTCAGCCCCACCGCAATCTGTTTGCGATTTTCACTCAGGCATAGCACCGAGTCCCCCACTTCAAAATCTCCTTCTATCTGCATAATCCCTGTAGGCAGCAAACTTTTCCCGTTTTTACTCACTGCCACACAGGCACCCTCGTCTAGAAAAAGTGTGCCTTTAGGCTTGAGAACATATGCAATCCATCTCTTACGACTCTGCATTTTTTCTTTTCGCGGCAGAAAAAATGTGCCTACCATTTCTCCGGAAAAGAGATGCTGAAGGATATTATTCTGTCTTCCGGGGCCTATAAATGAACTGCCCCCTCCTGCGGCGACCATTTTGGCTGCATTTATTTTTGACTGCATCCCCCCGGTACCGAGAATACTTTTACTGTTGCCTGCCATTGCCTCGATTTCCGGTGTTATCTCTGTCACTGTATATAGAGGTCTGGCCTTCGGGTCAGTTTGGGGATCACTTTCATACAAAGCATCTACGTCGGTCAGGCAGATAAACATATCCGCCTCTATCAAATTTGCAACAAGAGCACCGAGGTTGTCGTTGTCACTGAATTTTAACTCTTCGGTGGAAACTGTGTCATTTTCATTGATAACAGGAATAACACCAAATTTAAATAAAGTAAGAATGGTATTACGAACATTAAGATACCGTGTTCTATCGGAGAGGTCAGAGTGAGTGAGGAGTATCTGGGCAATATTTTTTCCGTAGACGTTAAAAGCTTCATCATAATAATGCATGAGGCTAGACTGCCCGATAGCGGCTAATGCCTGTTTTTCTTTTATTGTCAGGTTGGTCTGGGCCATCATAATTTTGCGCCGGCCGGCCGCAACCGCCCCTGACGTAATCAAAATCACCTCTCTGCCACTGTCATGCAGGAACGCAATTTCTTTTGCAAGGTTTTGTACAACATCGAAGTTCATGCCATCTTCTGCAGTAAGAATGGCACTCCCTACTTTTACAACAACCCGTTTAGCCTTATCAAAAAGGGTTTGTCTGTAATACAATCCTTCTTCAACTTCAATTTGTTCATTCATGCGATTTCAACAAAACATTCTCTTGAGTGGAATAAAAACCCTCACTAACATAAAACTATCTTTCATCAGCTTCATCCAGGATCCCCATGATCCTTTCTATAAGTGTATCAATTCCATGACCCGTTTCACCTGAGATAGTTATAACATTTTGGTTGAATTGGGAAAAATATTTTTCAATTTTTTCTCTTTCATTTTCCTCAACAAGGTCGGATTTATTCAAAACAACGATCTGAGTCCGTGCCGCCAACTCACTTCTATAATGTTCGAGTTCGTTAACAATTATATCATGGTTGTTATCCCTTTTTTCATCTGCCATATCTACAACATGCAGCAGTATTCGCGTTCTTTCAATATGTCTAAGGAATTTGTGCCCCAACCCTATACCTTTATGTGCATCTTCAACCAGACCCGGGATATCGGCAATTATACAAGGATCACGGTACTTAAAATGCAAAACACCCAGTTGAGGCTCCAGTGTGGTAAATGGATAACTTGCGATTTTAGGATTGGCTGCCGACAGTCGTGAGAGGAGTGTGGATTTGCCAGCGTTAGGTAATCCTACAAGCCCTATATCTGCGATGAGTTTTAACTCAATCTTCAACCACTTTTCTTCTCCGAGTTTTCCTTTTGTTGCTATCCGGGGCGTTCGATTAGCCCCACTTGAAAAATGAGGATTGCCAAAACCGCCACTCCCTCCTTTTGCAGCAGTAAATTCATCCCCATCCTCTGAAAGATCTATAATTACACGCCCGGTCTCACTGTCTTTAATTATTGAACCAATTGGTACGTTAAGAAAACAGTTCTTACCTTGCCGGCCATGCATGTCCTTGCCTTTACCATGATCTCCTCTTTCAGCCTTAAAATGCGATCTATACCGAAAATCAATTAAAGAATGTATGGATTGACTGGCACGGAGAATAACACTGCCTCCTTTCCCGCCGTCGCCTCCATTTGGGCCTCCTCTGGGGACAAATTTTTCCCGACGGAAACTAACACAACCATTCCCTCCGTCTCCAGCTTTAACAAAAAACTTAGCCTCATCAATAAATCCCATACCCTATCACCCTCAATATATACATTCCGTTGAAATTAATATTCTGGCAAAAAAAAACTCGGCCATCAATAAACACATTGAGGCCGAGTCGAGTTCCGTAAGAGGACTGCAGATTACAATCCTAATGGAAAATGTAAAAGCTGGTCAAACACTTGGATAGACGCTTACTCTCTTCTTATTTTTACCAAATTCCTCGAAAGTAACCACACCGTCCACCTTGGCAAACAACGTATAATCACGGCCACAACCAACGTTTGTTCCTGGGTGAATTCTAGTACCCAATTGCCTGATAATTATACTTCCTGCTCTAACAGCCTCACCGCCAAAACGTTTTACTCCCCTTCGCTGACCGTTACTGTCACGACCATTTCTCGAGCTACCGCCTGCTTTCTTATGAGCCATTTTTCACTCCTTATTAACGATGGCAGTTTTCATTCCACCGTATAATTTGCTCTAATCTTATTCAAAACTAAACGCTTATGTCCTCTATCTTGAGAGCAGTGTACGACTGTCTATGACCTTTTTTGAGGCGATATCCCTTACGTCTTTTCTTTTTAAAGATAATAACTTTTTTCCCTCTGCCCTGTTCTGCAATGGTTGCCGTTACTTTTGCACTATCGAGGACCGGCTGTCCAATTTTCACCTCTTCCCCATCGACAACCATCAGTACATCATTTAAATCTATACTGTCTCCTACGCTCCCTTCCAGCTTTTCAACACGAACCTGGTCTCCCGAAGTGACCTGGTACTGTTTTCCACCTGTACGTACTATCGCATACATTATATAAACCTCTTTAATGAATTCATTATAATCCGTAAAAATCAATACAAGAACACGCGATTAAACTCTTTTCACGTATGGTTGTCAACACAATTCAAACATCTCGGAAAACCCCTTTTTAAAACTGGGGAGTGGAAGAACTCAATGCCATTACCGTTATTGAATTATGATACCAAAGCGCTGATGTTAAGTTTCAGTTAAATCTCACGCCAAGCGAGGCGTATCGGAGCCCTCAAAAAGAGCTATCGCTCTTAGCAGGGTTAGACTGAATACTCAAGACGTGCTTTTTCTTTTTCCTGACGAATCGCACATGCTCGTATAAACGCCGCTTTTTTCCCATGCTTTGCTATAGAAACTGAAGTTTTACCTTGTTTTCCCTGGTGGGTAACCCAACTCACTTCATACCTCTTCAGTTTCTCATTCAAACGTACTCCCACAACCCCTGTGCCGGAGTTACTTACCGTCACCATATGTTTGTTTGTACGTACTTTCCCCAGCTTTTTCTCCGTCTTGTCGCGCCAGGTAATAGCAGACAGTAAACTTGAATACCGCCCACCGCATTTTTTGTCAGAAAAAAACTTTGAGTAGGTTTTTCCCAGAAATCTGACACGCACATACCAACCATGGGTTCTCTTTGACTCCTGGTCAATCCTTGCTATATCTTTATGCTTTTCAAGGAGAATTTTTTGCTTTTTTTCATCTTCCATATTAATACCTTACTATTGAATTTCTTGTTTTTTGCACCCCTCAAGGAGGTATTGGACAGAATGACAGAAAATAAACTTTCCATATTTCTTGTTTTTTACACCCCTCAAGGGGGTACTGAACTGAGTGACTGATTTTCAGGAGTAAGGCACTGATGTGCAGAACAGGATGATCTGTCATGCTACATGCGTCCGTCAAATACCAGCTCATCCGATATCTTTTCCCTTAACCTGCAATTTTTCTGAGTTAAGTGAAGATTTATTGGAAGAGCAATGAACTCAGCGTAGGTAATAGTGCCAATCGAATTCAGATAGAGTATAAACCCTGACAACAGATTCCTGCGGAATTAATTAGTTGTTCAATTACTGAAAGTCAACCCTTTTTTTATTATAAATGATAATATAAGCTTATTTTTCAGTATCTCCAAGCAATTTTCTCACTTAACCACCTTATTCCATAATAATTTTAAAAATGACATCCACCGAACCAGCCGTAAACGAACTTTTATCAACAATCAAAACTTTGCGTTCACCTGTCGGATGTCCCTGGGACAGGCGGCAGACGATGACATCGTTGATTAAACACCTGCATGAAGAGTTCAACGAGCTCATTGATGCAATAAAGAATCAGGATTTCCCTAACATTTGTGAAGAATCCGGTGATCTTCTCTACCTCATTTTGATGATTTCTGAAATCAGCAGGGAAAAAGGAGAATTTCATTTTCCAGATGTAGTTCGTCTCGTTAATAAGAAATTGATCCGTCGCCACCCTCATGTCTTCGATGATCGTATTTCTAAGAGTGAAAATGATCTTACAAAACAGTGGAATCAAATCAAATCGGAAGAGAAGAAAAAAAATCTGTTTGACACAGACCTTCCCAAATTGTAGTATGGTTGGTTTTGGTTATTAGAATCTGCAGTATTGAACATACTGTCTTCATTCATTACCAAATAATACGTTTTATAACTTTACAAGTTGTACAACCTTCTTGCTCTTGGGACATTAATTTTTAATCTCCCAAGGGCCGAGAACTGCGGAGCGCTCCGCATTAAAAAGAGTCCATAAGGAGGAACAAATGCGCAGATACGAAACTATCTATATTCTTCGCCCAAATCTTGGGGAAGAAGAAATTTCCACAGTAATCGAAAATACCAATGCGATTATCCTGGGAGAGAAAGGCAGCGTAATCGAGTTGAATAAATGGGGCATGAAAAAACTTGCCTATCTCATCAAAAAAGAGAGCCTCGGGTATTATATTTATTGTGATTACGCAGGTACACCGGCAGCTGTCTCAGAAATTGAAAGAAAGTTCAGAATTGATGATGCAGTATTGAAATACATGACGATCAAGACAGCATCTTCAATTTCAGAAGAGCAGATTCAACAGGCTATTGGCGATGTGTCTGCTCGTGAGAGCGAAGCTCAGAAACCCGACTCAGCCGAAGAAACAGATGTACCGGAGGAACAAGTTCCTGCTGCTGAAACAACTGAAGTTCCTGCTGCTAAAACAACTGAAGCTCCTGCTGCTGAAAAAACTGAAGCTCCAGTTGCGGAAACCACTGAGACTGATTCCGAAGACAACACAGAGACAAATTAGATCGACACGATCGCGCGTATCCATTTCAGGAGGATTTAAAAAATGGCACAAAGACCACAGAAAAAATTATTCTCACGCAAAAAAGTTTGTCGATTTTGTGGAGATAAGGACCTAGCTATAGACTACAAAGATGTAAAGACACTGCGTAATTTCGTTTCTGAAAGGGGGAAAATCATTCCGCGACGCATCGTCGGAACCTGCGCCACCCACCAGCGTCAATTATGTGAAGCGATTAAACAGGCTAGACAGATCGCTTTTTTGCCCTATTCAGGTTCAACGCAGGGCTAGTGGTAGAGGCATACCGTGAGTAACAGTGAAGCTGGCCATCCAGGGATAAGTGGTATTATCAACACAATACTACTTGTTTCATTAATATTAGTGCTCCCTGGAATAAGATGGACCATCTTCGGTTGGCTTCAGATATTACTCCCGCTGCTCACATTTTTTCTACTGAGCAGATACGGAATGCATATTGGAAACCGATTACTGCTGTCGGCGCTGGCCCTGGCTTTTGTCATCTACCTGGTTATGCAGAGGATTGATTTCTTTTTCCTCTCTCTCTCGTTAATACCTGTCGGATATGTGCTGGTTCATGCAGCCAACCAAAAAGACTCCCCGGCCATGAGCGGACTGAAGGGTTCTCTCACATTAACTGTGTGCTGGATTATAGCTTTCACGGGCCTTTCAATAGGGTCCGAAATATCCTTCTACAGCCAGTTGATCAACACCCTGGATGCAGGAATTACCGAGGCTTTGTATTTTTATAGAGCCAATACAAGTATATCTTCAGAAACACTCATGCTTTTAGAGAGCACATTGCTGCAAATGAAGATAATAGTTCCAATTATCATGCCAGCCATGCTTGGAAGTTTTGTTCTGCTTATCACGTGGTTCACCATGGTCGTCGGCAATAGATTGGTTCTCAAGTCATGCGGTAACGCTCCATGGATACAATACAGCCAATGGCAACTTCCGGATAGGCTTATCTGGGTCATTATCCTGCTTGGGATACTCACACTCATTTCTGCATATCCTGTCAGAAAAATAGGTATAAATGGGCTAATTTTATTAAGTATAGTCTACTGTTTTCAGGGTATGGCTATTGGCGTTTTTTTCATGCATAAATGGAACATTCCCATTGTGTTCAGAGTGTTTTTTTATGTGATGATAGTATTCCAGTCGTTTGGAACAGTGCTGCTCCTCTTTTTGGGGATTGCCGATATCTGGTTTAATTTTCGAAAACTTCATGTACCAATTGACGACACAACTGAATAATTTAGTTTCGACTTAACCCCTTGCAGCAAATATCATCTCGATATTACTTCAACGGAACATATGCACACACTTACAGGAGTTTAAAAATGGAACTCATTTTGAAGGAAACAATAAGTTCACTCGGACGAGAAGGTGATGTTATAACAGTTAAATCCGGATACGGAAGAAACTACCTGCTCCCTCAGGGGAAAGCCCTTCTCGCCAACCGCGAGAATCTTGCGATAGTAGAACAGAACAGGGCTAGTCTTGCAGCCAAACTCGAAAAAGAGCAGAAAGTAGCAGAAAAAATTGCAAAAAAGATTTCCGGACTGGACATCGTCATAGAACAACTCGCCGGCGATGATGAGCGTCTATTCGGCTCAGTTACTAATGCAGATATCTGCGACAAACTCGCTGAGCTGAACGTTAAGATGGACAAAAAGCAGATTGTTCTTCCAGATCCCATTAAGACCCTCGGGGAAACCAAAGTTCAGGTTAAGGTTGGTTTTCAAGTTACTACGGAGATCACCGTCAAGGTTCAGCCTCTAAAGACTGATGAGTAACCGGTTTAAGACCTTACTCCAGAAACACTGCAATAAAAAACAAGAAACTGAGGAATGTACTTTGAAATTATATGGTTACACGTAGCACCAAGGTACTTATACCCCCTTGTGGGGTTTAGTTAGAGGAGCGGCGGTACTCCCGATAAGTTGTTCGAAAACAACTTATTTTACCGGACAAATTCTCTGTTTTCTGTTACTCTCTGATGGATCGTACTTAGCCCGGATTTCTCACCAGCAAAGATGATTACATATTCAAGAAGCACCCCAGTGAACAATAGTAGTCTATGTTTGCTGGGGTAGCGATGCTGCAGGTAAGCGAACGCAGTGAGACTCCGGATGTGATCATATCTGCTGGCCTTTGGTGAACATTGTGTAAAATTTCTCGTCAAATCGAACGGGTGGCAAGCTGTTACAATGAAAACACATTCAGAAAATTGACACAATGTTCATGAGAAATGCGGGTTAGGCAGTGATCGTGCATAACACACCAAAAGGTTCTGCCTTGATGGTGTGTTTTTGTTTCCTCAATCATAATTTTCCAGGTACTTATTTTATACTCTTTCCGCAGATATGAATGAATTTCCCCAGATGACGAACCCGACAAAACTCATTGTTGCCGGTAAAGTGCCACCGCAAAATATTGAGGCTGAACAGGCGGTTCTCGGATCAATCCTCCTGAAGGCAGAAACTTTCGGAGCTGTACTTGAAATTTTGAAACCCCATGATTTTTACAAAGACGGCCATAAGCTTATCTTTGAAGCCATGGTGGATCTTTTTGAAAAAAATGATCCACAGGATGTTCTGACAGTCTCCAATCTTTTACGTGATAAGAATAAACTAGAGAATGTAGGAGGTTCCACATATCTGGCCACACTGACATCTATTGTACCTGTTACAGCCAATATCTCCAGCTACGCAAAAATTATCCGTGAAAAATCAATCCTTCGAAGACTGATAGAAGTTAACTCCGATATTGCGGCACGATGTTATGAAGAACAAAATGATATAGATACTTTGGTCGATGAAGCTGAACAGGCGATTTTCGATATTGCTGGAAAAAAGGGAGATCAAAATTTTGTTCCAATCAAATCTATTGTCCCTGATGCCTTTGCCACGGTTGAGCAGCTCTACAAAAGAAAAGAACTGATCACAGGTGTCCCTACGGGATACCTCGATATTGATAAGATGACTGCAGGTTTGCAGCCATCAGACCTGATTATAATAGCCGCAAGACCCTCAATGGGTAAAACCTCCCTGGCAATGAATATTGCTCAACATGCGTCTCTTATTGAAAAAACTGGTGTAGCCGTATTCAGCCTTGAGATGTCTAAAGAGCAACTTGTGATGCGGCTTTTGAGTTCAGCCGGCCGGATTGATTCCCAGCGGATCCGAACCGGTAAGCTTCTCAACGAAGACTGGCCAAAACTCACACGTGCAGTTGGTATGCTTTCTGAAGCACCTATTTTTATAGATGATACACCTGCCATTTCGGTTCTTGAAATGAGAGCGAAAGTGAGAAGGCTCGCCGCTCAGCATGATATAGGTCTCATTATAGTCGATTATCTTCAGCTTATGCAGGGAAGGGGCCGAATTGAAAACAGAACTCAGGAAATCAGTGAAATATCAAGATCCCTGAAAGCTCTTGCAAAAGAGCATAATGTACCTGTAATTGCCCTCTCCCAGCTGAACAGAGGGCTCGAGGGCAGAACAGATAAGCGGCCAATGATGTCCGATCTCCGTGAGTCTGGTGCCATTGAACAGGATGCCGATGTGATCTGTTTTATCTATCGAGACGAGGTTTATAATAAGTCCGAAGATAATCCAGATATTGGTATAGCTGAAGTCATCATAGGAAAGCAGAGAAACGGCCCGACCGGTTCCGTTAAACTTACCTTTATTAAAGAATTTACTATGTTTGAGAACATGTCTCATTTCGAGGAGCATGAGGAACTCATGTGATCGACATTTTAACTTCAAAATGAATTATTCACTCACTGGTAAATCGTGAGAAAAGTATCGAGCGTGTATGAGTTTAAAAAACACAAATCCCTATATTTTATTTTTTATGCGCTTATCCTGTAAACAATCCTTCCTCCAATAACAGTTTCCTGAGGCTTTTAAAATGACAATCAGTAACATTGACAGTGGCAAGTATGATTTCAAAACCATTGAAGATAAATGGCAAAAATCCTGGGAAAATAGCAAAACCTACCGCGTTGACGAAGACCTGTCAAAAGAGAAGTATTATGTTCTTGAGATGTTCCCCTACCCTTCGGGGCGTATTCATATGGGTCACGTCAGAAATTATTCAATTGGTGATGTTATTGCTCGATATAAACGTCTTCAGGGTTTTAATGTCCTCCATCCCATGGGCTGGGACGCCTTCGGACTGCCTGCAGAAAATGCCGCCCAAAAGAATAACAGCCACCCTGCGAAGTGGACCTATTCAAACATCGATTATATGCGTAACCAGCTCCGCCAGCTTGGTCTCTCGTATGACTGGGATAGAGAATTTGCTACCTGCGACTCAGAATACTACCGTTGGGAACAACTGCTTTTTGTTGAAATGTTCAACAAAGGGATTGTTTATCAAAAAATAAACGTTGTCAACTGGTGTGAGTCATGCCAGACAGTGCTTGCTAATGAACAGGTGATAGAAGGTGCCTGCTGGCGCTGTGATGAATTGGTTCATCCTCGAAAAATGAACGGCTGGTTCTTTAAAATTACTGACTACGCCGAGGAATTGCTCGAAGATCTCGATTCATTACCGGGCTGGCCGGAAAAAGTTTCCACTATGCAGCGCAACTGGATAGGTAAATCGACCGGCCTTACCTGCGAGTTTGCAGTAGACGGCATTGATTGCACAATTCCAATTTTCACTACCCGTCCGGACACAATATTTGGCGTCACATTTATGTCAATCGCTCCTGAACACCCCCTGCTGGAGACACTTGTTGATAATAGTGACAGTAAAGGGAGTGTTCTCGCCTTTGCTGAGGAGATCATTGCAGAAAAACAACGACAGAGCCTTGAGGATGAACCCCAGAAAAGAGGTGTTTTTACAGGATGTTACTGTATCAATCCTTTCAACGATGAGAAAATCCCCATTTATGTAGCCAACTTTGTTCTTATGGAATATGGCACCGGGGCGGTCATGGCCGTCCCCGCACACGATCAAAGAGATTTTGAATTCGCCGAAAAATATAACCTGGAAATAAAGCCTGTAGTTATACCTGATGGAGTTGACCTCACCCCGGACAGCATGGAAGAGGCCTCCACCATCCCAGGCACACTTGTCAATTCTGGTCAGTTCAGCGGAATGGATTCTGTAGAAAGTATGGTTGCGATAATTCAACATGCTGAAGAACAACAGATCGGAGGTCCACATGTCACCTACAGGTTGAGAGATTGGGGGATTTCGCGGCAGCGATACTGGGGAGCCCCAATTCCCATGATCCACTGTGACATATGCGGAGTCCAGCCCGTACCTGTTGATGACCTACCTGTCCTGCTTCCTGAAGACAAGGACGACTCTGGAGCCAAATGCAGCCCACTTCATCAAAGGGAATCTTTCATAACTACTACCTGCCCTAACTGTGGCGGTTCTGGTAGAAGAGAGACGGATACCATGGATACTTTCATGGAATCTTCATGGTATTTTGCACGATTTGCCAGCCCGCATGCTTCCGAGTCGCCACTTGATAAGAAGAAAGCATCATACTGGCTTGCAGTTGACCAGTATATTGGAGGAGTGGAACATGCAATTTTGCATTTACTCTATTCCCGCTTTTTTACAAAAGTGCTGAGGGATCTAGGATATCTCGAGATTGATGAGCCTTTCACCAATCTCCTTACCCAGGGCATGGTTATTAAAGACGGTTCCAAAATGTCAAAGTCTAAAGGAAATGTAGTTGACCCACATGACCTCATAGAACAATATGGCGCTGACACGGTTCGTCTGTTCAGTCTGTTTGCCGCGCCTCCTGAACGAGATCTTGAATGGAATTCCCAGGGAGTTGAAGGTGCCTCGAGATTTTTAAATCGAGTATATCGGTTTATTATGGCTCACAAGGATATTCTTCGTGAGAAATGCGACAGTCCGGCTGAACTGAGCGATCCAGCCAGGGCACTCAATCGTAAAACTCATCAAACCATAAAGAAGGTAACGGAAAACATAGAGCATAATTTCCATTTCAATACTGCTATCAGTAGTTTAATGGAACTTTTCAATGTACTTTCTTCAACTACCGTGGGAGGTGAGAAGGTTACAATGGAGCCGGCTATTGTCCAGGAAGCCGTTACTCATCTTCTGCTCCTCCTTTCTCCCATGGTTCCACATTTTGCTGCAGAGATGTGGGAAATATCCGGTAATATCGGTTCTGTTGAGGATCGGGTCTGGCCCGAGTATGACGAGGAAGCGGCTAAAGAAGAGTTGTTGACTATTGTGATTCAGGTGATGGGAAAAGTACGGTCGAGATTACAGGTACCTGCTGATACCTCAGATGAAACCCTTGTAGAGATGGCTCTGGACGATGAAAACACTCTCAAATTCATAGCTGGTAAAGCGATTAAAAAAACAATTGTTGTGAAGAAGAAACTTGTTAATATTGTCATTTGATACTACAACTGTCAGCGTCACAATATAGAGATTCAGATGAAAATATCCCGACAAAAGAGATAGTCTGGATACAGGTCAGGGACCTCATGAGGTGCAGAGGTGTTTTGCAATTATTTTTCCTTGTTGAAAGACGAGGAAAAAATTTATAAGTCACAAATTACGTTTAAAATTCTGGAGAAGACACGTGAAACCGGTCCATATATTTTTTCCGTTACTCTTTTTAGCCATTATCTTTTCGTCCTGCGGATACCATAACCCCAACGTTTATTTTGGACCTGAAAAAACAATTTATATCACCGATTGGAAAAACAGAACAAGCGATTTAAATATCAATTCTAAATTATTCAGAGCATTGACGAAGTGGTACCAAAAATCAGGTTCAATTTCTGTTTCCCGTGAAAAAAGTGGCGCCGATCTCATATTGGCTGGTGAAATTGTATCCATAGATCTCCCCAGCCTCTCTTATGGAAGAGCCAACATAGCAATTGAGGTCAAAGTAAAACTCAGAGTACGATATATTCTCAAAGAAATATCCACAAACAAAGTCATGCTTGAAGTTCCGGATGAAATCTGGATCGAGGAATATCTTGTAGGTGCCAACTCAACAGTGACAAGTGATAACGAGGAAGAGGCGCTTGATGTTATTCTGGAAGATCTCTCCCAAAAGATTTACCGCAAAACTGTATCGGGGATACCCAAACTTTAATGATTCTGGTGTTGCCTGCCGTTCGTCTCTCAGGCAATACCAGTATAGGTTTCCTTCCAAAGTCCTTTCTTTTTCAATCTCCTGCTTTTAATGCTTAGAATTGCTGACCTTATCTTTGAATCCCCTTTTATCCTTGCCCCCCTCGCCGGATACAGCGATCTTCCTTTTCGTCTCCTTTGTAAACGCTATGGCGCAGCGTATTGTGTCTCTGAAATGATCAGTTGCCATGGGCTCACATATCGACAGAAAAAAACATCAGAGATGCTTATTTCAACAGCCGAAGAACGACCTGTGTCTTTTCAGTTATTTGGTGCTGATCCTGAGATAATGGCCGATGCTGCCGAAATTATCAGCTCATTTTCTCCTGATATGATAGATATCAACATGGGCTGTCCTGTTAAAAAGGTGACCAAAAAAGGAGCTGGGGCTGCATTGATGTTAACACCTGGACTTGCAAAGCAAATACTTGAACACGTCATTTCAAAAACATCCGTCCCCGTTACAGTTAAAATAAGGTCAGGTTCTGATTACGGACAGATCAATGCAGTTTCTTTTGCACAAATGGCTGAACAAGCCGGGGTTGCAGCTATTACCATTCACGGGCGCACGTGGAAACAAGGATTTACCGGCCGTGCTGACAGAAGTATCATAGCCAGGGTAAAACAGTCAGTAACCATTCCGGTTATAGGCAACGGGGACATCCTTAGCTACCTTGACGGCATAGAGATGATGGGCGAAACCGGATGCGATGGTGTTATGATTGGACGAGGTGCCTTGGGAAACCCCTGGGTCTTCAGCAAAGCAGGGAGGCCGGATAACCAGGATGCTGTATTAAAGGGTGCTCGACAGCATCTGGAACTCATGGAACAGTTCCTCCCTGTAGAAAAGATTATGGGATACGTAAAAAACCACATCAGCAGGTATTTTAGAGGAGCTCCGGGAAGTTCCAAGATGCGTCAGAATATTTTTAATTGCGGGACAATCAGGGAATTAAAAGATGATATCCTGAAGGTAAAAAATCATGACAGCTGATTTCATTTTTGGAGGATTTCTATCTTTTTTAAGAACTCCTTGCTTTCGGCAAGGATCGATTCAGGAGTATTTCTCTCCCTCAATGCCATTTTAAAACTCCCTTCAGCGAGTTTTAATCTCCCTTCATACAAATAGTATTTTCCAAGATAGTAGGAGGAAACACCCGCCTGATTTTTCATTGAGGCGACCTTTCCAAGTTCAAAATAGGCTTTTGAATATTCCGGCATATGATAGGTAACTGTTCGCAAATATGATTCGGCTTCGGTCAATTTTCCGAGGCCATACATCAGTTTACCAAGAGTAAAGGTCGCGTACATATCTGATCTGTCCTGGCGTAAAGCATCCTCCAGGGTCTTTTTCGCTTCCCTATATTGCCTTCCATCAAATTGAATCACTCCTTTATCGACAAAAAGGGCATTCTTTTGAGGTAAATAGTCAATTACCTTTTGCAAATACTCTAAAGCCTGTTCAAAATCATTTTCATTTTTTGAGATTTGAGAAAGCCCGAAATAGGCCATTTTTTGAGATAATTCGGAAGACTTTTGATCAGCTATGATATTTGCAAGAGAAGCCTTGAAAGGAGCAGTATCTTTGGTTTGTGAAAGGATTCTGTATTTGAATCTCAAAAAATTAAAATCATCAGATACCACAGAATTACGCACGTTTTTTGGATTTTCACTCTCAATAAGTGATTCAATATAGTGCATCCGCGCTTCCGGATTTGGATGCGTCAGAAGATATTGCGGCAGTCGGTCACTGCGGTATCGAGCAATTCTCCTCATGGTTTCAAGCATTTTCACCTGTTTTCCAGTGTCACGGTGCATTTGTTTCATCCATCCATATGCCAACAGATCAGCTTCCTCCTCATGAAGACGGCTATAATACAGATCAATACTCTGTCCAGTAGCAAGAGCACCCGTCAAAAGAGCGGGTGCGGCCACCCCGCCGAATGCGATCGCAGCAATTGCCAGACCGAGAGAAGCCATACTGCTGTATTTTCCTGTCTCCATCCTGGAGGCTAAATGTCTTTTAACAATATGGCCAATCTCATGGGCAATTACAGAAACAAGTTCGTCTTCAGTTCCCATTGCACCTATCAACCCGGTATGGAAAAAAATAAGTCCGGATGGTGCCGCAAAGGCATTAAATTCTTTGTTATTTATTATAAAGAAATGATAATCAAAGTATTGCGCCCCTGTTACTTTTACAACATTTTGGCCTATTTTATTGATATATTGGCTGATATCAGGGTCTTCAATTGTGTCAAAAGATGAACGAACAGAGTAAAGTAATTTATCTCCAAGCTCTCTTTCTTCACCAATTGTAAACGCAGCTGTTGGCACAACAGTAGCGAGATGAAAGAGAGTGATAATAAGAAGCCAGCAGATGGATTTACGTCCCGTTTCTTTCATATTCCTTAACCCATTGCAGAAGTCTCTTCTGTCCTTCCTCCGTTGAAATAAGTGGATGATAACCAAGATCATTTTTCGCTTTATTATGTGTAAAATAGTGGGATTTTGACAACTGTTGCGCAAGAAATCTTGTCATTTGAGGTTCTTTTTTAAGCCTTAAAAGATAATGAACAGACTCTAACAGGGCCCCAACCCAATAGGCCGCCATGTAAGATACAGAAGAGTTCACCTCGGGAATCCTCAGTTCAGAAAAAAGAGTATTGATCCATTTCCATAACACAACCGGCTTTTCCTGGCCGATAAAATACGCATTCCCCGCTGCTGTTGGAGTGGTCGAGAGGTTGTGGGCAGCAAGAATATGCGCATAAGCGACATTGTCCACATATGAAATGTCGACCATATTGTTCCCCGAACCAACGATTTTCAACTTTTCCCTTCTCCCTTTGTCAATCAACCTCGGAATGAGATGCGGGTCTCCCGGCCCCCATATAAGATGCGGTCGTATAGCACATGTAAGAAGAGATTCATCATTGGTCGATAGAACAAGTTTTTCTGCCAACACTTTACTTTTCGCATAATTACACAGAAAATCCGTCGCATACGGAAGACATTCGTCCCCTCCAGCAATATCATGCTGATTGAATACAACTGAAGGGGTTGATGTGTAAATAAGTCGGGGAACGTTGTTGATTCTACAACCCCGAATGACATTTTTCGTTCCCAGGACGTTGGTATTATAATATTTTCTCCACCCCCCCCAGATGCCAGCCAGAGCAGCAACGTGAAAAACAGTGTCGACATCTTTGGTGGCAACAGCCATAATATCGGGATCAGAAATATCACCTACAACGCATTCACCACCAATCGCTTCAATTTCAGAATACCGGTTCCTCCCGATTACCCTGCATTCGACACCTTTTTGGGTGAGCATTTTCACAATTGTCCTGCCGACGAAACCTCCGCCACCAGTAACAAGTGCTTTCTTTATACCTGGGGAGAGAGTTTCTTTTGGGCCCATACTGCAAGTTTCTCACGAAATATTTTTGCATTGTGGCGAATATCGACAGGAAAGCTGTGGTGGACCAGGAAATGACTGATTTTCCTGGTTACGTCACTGGAAGCACTTAAAGCTTTCACTCCATTAATCAGGTCATTCCTGTCAATAGTGCTGTTTTTATGGGGCTCGACTATTATCACTGCCGCCTCATATATGCCATTTTTCTGAGGAGAAAAACCTACCAGTGCAGAACGATATACATCTGGATGTTCGTTAATAATAGCCTCGCATGGAATCGTATAAAGAGTCTCTCCCTTCAGTCGAACTCGATGAGCTTTTCTTCCACAAAACCACAGCCTGGCGTGTTCGTCAATATAACCGACATCTCCCATTCGATGCCAAAGTTCATCACCAATCTCGATTTTGGCAAGCAGTGTCTCAGCAGGGTTATTCTCATAACTTTTCGTCACGACATCACCCTTAACGATAATCTCACCAATTTTGTATGTGCCGAGCAGATCTTCTTTTTTAAAATACCGGATTGGTTTGTCGGTAATCTTCACGATTCTAATATCCAATCCGGGTAATGCTTTTCCGACACATGTCCCTTTCCCTTTAACACTCTCAGCCCATGTATCAGCTAAAATTTCGCTGCCTTTAATTGAAGCAATCGGCAGGCTCTCTGTCGCCCCATAAGGTGTTGAAATTGATGCTTTTGGAGGAATAATCGAAGCAACCCGCCGCAACAGGTCATAAGGCACCGGGGCCCCCGCCATCAAAATTTGAGTTATGCTGTCGAGCACTATTTGTTTTTCTAAACAATATTTACTGACAACATTCCATATTGCAGGTGACCCAAAAGAATACGAAACGTTATGTTTTATTACAGAGGCTACAAATTTTTCTGGATCGACTTTTGCCGGCTGGGTAGCGTCCATATCTGGAATTATCGAACATGCACCAAGGGCCGTTGAAAACAGGGCAAAAAGGGGGAAAGCCGGCTGATCTATATCGTTGAAGCCTATTCCGTAATAATCACGGATCAAACGAAGTTGGGCTGCAAAGACAGAATGTTCATAGCGGACACCTTTAGGTGGCCCAGTCGAACCCGTTGTAAAAATTATTGCAGCCAGATCCTCTTTTCCGGGCTGAAAGACAGGAAAGGGGCCTGGTATATCCAGAACGCAATCACGTATATCCGGCCCAAGCAAACCAAAGGATTTTCCACAGCAAAATGTTTTCTGCACGGTGCGGAAAGGTTTATGAAAACATTTTTTAAAGAGTAAAGCCTTTGGTATACCTATAAGCACTTGAGCGCGAACACGCTCAATGCAATTCAACAGGTTCTTGTACCCCATACCCGGGTCAATCAAAACAACCGGAGTACCAAGTTTAAAAAGGGCAAATGTGAGACAAATAAATTCTATAGATGGAGTTACCATCAGTATGACAACGGTACCAGGAAAAAGACCTTTTTCCTGAAGGTACGCAGCATATCCATCAGATCTGGAATCAAGCTCACTAAAAGAAATTTCGTTTCCCGTTTTCGCCTCTACCAGAGCTGTGTGATGCTCTTTTACATCCACTACATTTTTCAGGGTTTCGGCTATATTCCTCACACTCACTCTATTCATCTGCAGCTCTTCCGCCTTTGAAGAAATCACAGACAATTGGTCCGATTTCTGAGAATTTATCTTCAAGCACATAATGCCCGCCATCTGCGAAATAGTGCTTTTCAGCGCCTGGAAACCGTCTGTTCCATTCCCCGTAAAAAGAGTCGTTGAAACAGAAATCCTTCCCGCCCCACAGCAGAAGAAGGGGGATCTTTAATTCATTTATGTACTCGAGTTTTTGTTCAATTTCAACGAGATGGTCGTAGCTTGGGTGTTCCTGTCGCATGGGAATATCTTTAACGAAATTGTAGACGGCAACTCTGTTTGTCCAGTTATCATAGGGCGAAATATAGGCGCTGCTCACATCTTTTTCTAATTTTTTTTCAACAGCCATAAATGTGGCTGGCCAGGCAAATCCATTAAACAAACGGACAAGAATTTCTCCGAGTAAAGGGACTCTGCAAAGACTTATACGAAACGGTATATTTGATGAACGGAAGGCTGCACTATTCATCACGACAATTTTTTCTAAGGCATCCAGGTGTCGGATACCACAACCTATCCCAATAGGACCTCCCCAGTCATGTACAATCAGAGAAAAGCGGTCGATCCTCAAAAAGTTCAGCAGCGTATCGAGATTTTCTATATGTTGGTTTAAGGTATATGAGTAGCTCTGCGGTTTGTCTGAAAGCCCGCATCCCATGTGATCTATCGCAACTACTCGATAATGCAATGAAAGCAGGGAAATAAGATTTCTGAAGTAAAATGACCAGGTAGGATTCCCGTGAACCATTACAATCACAGGTCCCTCCCCTTCATCGACAAAATGTAACTTTCCACCTTTTAGCGATATATAATTGGGTTTGAACGGATAATCAGGGTATAGAGTTTTCAAAGTTAATATTTTTTTTTGTTGTTAATATAGAAGCGCCCCTCAAGAGAGCACTGAACTGGGTTTCGTTTATCGATTAAACGTTTTATACCTCATAAAAAATTTCTAACAATAAACCTTATTCTTATACTTTACGCCTCTAGAGTGTCAACATTTTATCCTGTTTGACCAACGGATCTCGACAGAGAACAGGTAGAAATTAGGTTAATTACATAAATCCTCTATCTCGCCTAGCAAACTATTAACTTGATAATTATAACAAAAAAATATTGCTTTTCTAAAAACGTTGTGCTAAATCACCATTATTGCTGCGTTATGGTTGTTTTTGGTGAAATAATGAAATCGACGGAAACGCATACCTGATGGTTGCGAATGTCGGTGTTATAGGCAGCAAAAATCATTTGGCCCGATTGTGGCCAGTATTATAATAACAGCTTAATAATTAAGCTGAGCAAAAGAGGAGTAGTCTCATGGCGGAAGGAACAGTTAAGTGGTTTAATGATGCAAAAGGTTTTGGGTTTATCGAACAAGATGGAGGGCAAGATGTTTTTGTACATTATTCCGCTATCGTAACTGAAGGGTTTAAATCTCTTGAAGAGGGTTCACGAGTTAGTTTCGAAATTACAGATGGCCCTAAAGGTCCTGCTGCCGAAAATGTTCAGAAATTATAATTTGTACCTTACTCCAGAAACACTGCAGTTAAAAACAAGAAACAGAGGAATATAAATTGAAATTATGTGGTTACATATACCACCAAGGTACTTATACCCATCAAGCTGGTACTGAAGAGAGTGCAGAAATTTTTACCGTTAGCCGGTGTTAGTTTTTGCAGTCAGCATATACAAAGGCCCATGCTCAGTTACTTGAGCATGGGCCTTTTTAAATTGTAGGTCTTCACGAGTTACATCGGTACAAGAGGCAGGTACTCAGGGTTCCATCTTATATTTTCTATCAGCTTTTTCATACGCCACTCGTCATCACCATGTTGGAAATCTGAATATACACAAGGTCGACTCACATTATTTTTCACAGCTGACATTGCAACCGCTAGAGCTACTTTTTCAGCCACCTTGCGAATATTTCTAATCTCAGGCATCAAAATACCCTGATCAAGTTCATCCTGCGTAAGCGTATCAGAAATTGCGTGAGCAGCCGCTATAAAAAATTCCGGCAACACCTCCCTGGCCCCTGAAGTTAAAACGCCCAGACCAACACCGGGGAAAACAAATCCATTATTGCACAGGCTCACCTTAATCGTATCCAGGAGATAATCCATGGTAGCACATGGATTACTCGTTGCAACAAGGGCTCCATCACTCACCCACTGCCGCATATTTTCACAGAAAATGTCAGGAGTGGAGATACGGTGAAACAGCGGTAACAGTAAGGGTCTGGAAGTATTCTTTTTAATGGCATTGATCATTTTTTCTCTAAAACAGAACTCCTGCCCCGAGGTACCGATTAATACCGTTGTTCCACTATGCTGTATGATGCCGGGAGTATCTTCTTTGTCAAGATTTTTAATCCATGGCAGTTGTTCAGGATCTTTTGCAAACTTCTTCTTATAAAATTCTACTTTCCGGTCGCTGGTTATTAATCCTTTAGAGTCTATAACGAAAATACGGTCTCTTGCATCCTCGGCAGACAGGCCGTCGTGCAGCAGACAATTATATATTTGTTCAGCTATTCCCACTCCACCAACACCTGCACCATGTATCAGAAAAACCTGTTGAGCCATGGTCTCTTTTTTGATCTTCATGGCTGACAGAATTGCAGCAAGGGTCACAGTACCAGTCCCTTGGATATCATCATTAAATGAAATAATTTCATCAACAAATGCATCGCGAATACTGAAAGCATTATGCTGGAAGAAATCTTCCCATTGGCATAAGGCGTTTGGAAATATATTTCTGAATGCCCTTACAAATCTTCCGATAAAAGAGAGATATTCTTCACCCTCAAGTCGCTTATTCCGCCATCCGAGATACTGTTTGTCGGCGAGCAGGCTCTCATTGTTTGTACCAACATCCAATGAAACAGGCAGGCAATGCCATGGTGCAATTCCGGCACCCTGCGTATAGAGCATTAGTTTTCCAAGGCAGACCGCTATTCCTCCCACCCCCTGATCTCCAATCCCAAGAACACCTTGATTGTCTGTAACTACAGCAACCCTGATATCTCTATGAGAAAATCTTCTTAAAATATCTTCCGCCCGGTCGATGTTCCCCGGATAGAAGTGCAGCCCATTAGCCTGACGAAACATAGAAGAATATTTTTGAACAGCCATACCAATGGTCGGCGTATAAATCAGTTTCATATAGTACTCAATGTCACTTTTAATAAGAGCATGAGCAAGTGTTACATTTCTATCGAACAGGGATCTCAGAAATATATATTTTTCGATGTCGTCAACCTTATCGCTGACTTTGATTTTTGAACTCTCTATCTGGGCATCCAGATCCCGCGATCCTGGAGGCAAAGCTGCCTGAAGGTCAAGCCGCTCTCTCTCTTCTTTACTGAATGCTGTTCCTTTATTTATATAACTGCACGAACATGCAGAAGCGCCACTGGCATAACAGATAACCTCTCGTGTGTTTCCGTATTCATCATATTTAAATCTATATAAATTTGCAGCCATGTAGTGGCCTCCTTCATGAACTTTATTAAATGTGCGATTGACAATTAGTTGACTTTATTTCATAATCTGCGGTCATGGAAACATGGCAGGCATTGATACAGAACAGCATAACAACTCTTGACGATCTTCAGGAGCATATAAATTGCGATACTACCGCATTAGGGGAGGTAATAGCAAACTTTCCAATGCGTATTAATCCTTGTTTTTTGAATTTAATTCAATACCCGGGAGATCCCATCTGGAAGCAGGCAATCCCTGATACAGCTGAAATCCTGGATAATGTCTGTACCGAGGACCCTCTGAACGAAGACAATCTCAGCCCGGTCCCCAATCTTGTCCACGAATATCCAGACAGAGTACTGTTCCTCGTCTCCAGCCAATGTGCCATGTATTGTAGACTTTGTACACGAAAACGCAAAGTCGGTACAGAAAAAATGGTTGTCACAGAGGAAACCCTCCAGGTCACCTCTACAAATTACCTGGGAGAAATGTGCACCTATCCGGAGATAGATGATGAAATTTAGCTATTGGATCTCTATTGTAAAAAAGCAAATCTGAACATTTTTTCATCCTGACTTGCATAATTTCTGTTTTTAACGCTATACTTTTCTGTAATCAACTACGAATATATCTCAAAACTTTGCCTTGTCTACCAGACAGAGGATCTCTTCTTTGTGAATATATCTCCTCCGTACTGCGCCGCCTGGAATATTTGTATGTATGATGTCGATTTATATTAAGTACTGGAGAAGAAAAATATACAAACCTTAAACAACAGGTTTTACGGAAATCTTTATGAATAGAGACGAATTAGTACAAAAAACTCTGAAATCAGATGATTTGCCAACTCTACCGGTTGTTGCCACCAAATTAATTTCCCTCACTTCAAAAGAAGAGACGACACTAACAGATATTGCCGGATTGGTGTCACAGGACGTTGCACTCTCATCAAAAATTCTCAAAGTTTCAAATTCTTCGTTCTACAGCTTTCCCCAACAAATCGGCTCAATAAAACAGGCTGTTTCAATTCTGGGTACTAATGCTGTTCGAAGCCTGGTTTTGTCATTTTCGTTTCTTTCAATAAAAAAAGGCAAAGGTAAAACAAAATTCGATTTTGAAAGATTCTGGGAGAAATCCCTTGGAGCAGCAGTGGCAGCAAAATTGATACTGGAACAGGTAAAGGATGCAGATACCGAAGAAATATTTATCACAGGCCTTTTACAAAACCTGGGCGAACTCGTACTGGCAAGAACCTTTCCTGCTCAATACGATACAGTACTGAAAAATATTCAAAATGGAGAACTACGGTTCATAGAGGTTGAAGAATCGATTCTAGGAGCAAACCATTCCTTCATTGGTGCTGAAGTTGCAAAAAAATGGGGTTTTCCTGAAGTACTGGTTCTCCCTATTCAATATCATCATGAACCTGAGAAATGCACCAGCAAAAATGCCAAAATACAAATGACGGTAAAAACCGTCTACCTCTCTGACCTTCTGGTCAACATACTCTACTCAGAGAAACCTGATGAGTACCACAGTCGATTCAGGAAAGAGGCCAAGAGACTTCTAGGTCTGGATAACAACGATATTGAATCAATTTTGGAACAGTTGCACTCAAAGGTGCAGGAAGCCGGGACTTATTTCAACCTGAAGATTAAGGGTGTCAAGTCAATCCAGGAAATATTGCAGGAGGCCAATATCAGGTTAAGCCTCATCAATCTTGATTATGACCAGATCAACAAACAACTTGTACAGGCTAAGATTCATCTTGAAGAAATGACCAGAGAGCTAGAGAAGAAAAATAAAACTCTAAACAACCTCGTCAATATCGATGGTCTTACCGGGATATATAATCACCGTTTCTTCCAAAACAGTCTCGATCAAGAAATCAGTCGTGCGACCAGGCATGAGTCTTTTCTCTCTTTGCTTCTTATAGATATTGACCATTTCAAATTATTTAACGACACTTACGGCCATCAAATCGGTGACTTTGTTCTCGTCGAATTCGCCAGGATTCTAAGAGAAAACATACGGAAATATGACATTCTCGCTCGGTATGGCGGAGAAGAATTTGCTATTATCCTTCCCAATACGCCGACTGAAGGCGGACTTGCCGCAGGAGAAAAATTGAGACTGGCAATCGAAAAAGCAACCTTCTCTGATAAATCAGAAAATTATCATGTTACAGCAAGCTTTGGACAGGCCTATTGTAGTCCTGCAACAGATGATGATTTTAATAAAAGCACGTTCATCAACCAAGCTGATGAGGCCCTTTATGAGGCTAAGGAAAAAGGGAGAAATTGCGTAATAGGGTTCACCCCAAAGAAGAAATGGTTCTCTTTTTAGTACCTTACTCCTGAACTTCTGCAAGAAAAAACAAGATCTTCTACATCATATTCTCCGGGTCAACATCTATTATTACCTTACATTGACGACCCTCAAGTGCAGATTTTTGCTGCTCAAGGCTGACACACATTTTGCTCAACTGGCCTCTTGATCCTTTGAGCAGCAGCTGCCAGCGATAGTTGTCTTTTATTTTATCAAGAGGTGATGGCGCCGGACCTAAAATGGTGACCGCGTTATTATCCTGAATAACGCACTTTCTTAAAAAACGGCCAATCTTAAAAGCACTGTTTTGTACATCCCGTTCAACTTTTCCCTGAATACGTACAGCGGTTAATCTTACATAGGGCGGAAATGAAGGGGAGGAACGTAATCGCATTTCCTGCTCATACATCTGCTGATACTGATGATTTTTCGCATAAACAATCGCATAGTGTTCCGGCCGTAATGTCTGAATAATAACCTCTCCCGGCAGATCTCCCCTGCCCGCCCGCCCTGTCACCTGAGTAATGAGCTGGAAGGTTTTTTCCGCAGCTCGAAAATCAGGCATACTTATACCACCATCAGCCCAGACGACACCTACAAGAGTAACATTAGGAAAATGGTGACCTTTAGCAATCATCTGAGTACCAATCAAAATATCGATTTTCCCTCTATGCATTGCCTTTAAGATCTGTAAAAATTTCTTCCGGTCTGAACTGATATCTGAGTCCAGCCTTTGCACAGATGCTTCAGGGAACAATTCACGAACCTCTTCCTCGACACGCTCTATCCCATAGCCCGCTGGAACAAGTGTAGTAGATCTGCATTCAAAACAGACCGTATCGACGGGAGCCGAAAACCCGCAATAGTGACAGAGTAATCGTTCTGTTTTTTTGTGGAGAGTAAGGGATACGTTACAGTGCGAGCACTGCACCGGGGTACCGCAATCCTGACACAAAAGGGCGGACGAGAAACCTCTTCTATTCAGCAACAAGAGACTCTGGGAGCCTTTCTCCAGATTGTTTTCAAGCCGCTCACGCAACAATGTTCGTATTATCGTGTTCTTCTTTTTTGGATTGTCTTTATTCAAATCGACAATCGTAACCGCAGGAAGAGATCTGTCACCCACCCTTTTAGTCATTGTCAGCAATTTGTATTTACCTGACTTTGCATTTGCATAACTGGTAACGGAAGGAGTTGCAGAGCCCAGAATAACCACTGCATTATGAATTTTTGCTCGAACCACAGCAAGATCGCGACCATGGTAACGAAAATTATCATCCTGCTTGAAACCGGCATCGTGCTCCTCATCAACTACAATAAGACCGGGATCCTGAAGTGGTGCAAACAGTGCAGAGCGTGCCCCGACAACAATTTTAGCTCGACCTGTAAGTGCCATATCATATTGATCAAAGCGCTCTGCCTTCGTCATACCGGAATGCTGAAGGACAACAAGGTCTCCAAATCTTGATACAAGGTGTGCTTCCAGTTGGGTGGCAAGAGCTATTTCAGGCACTAATATGAGAACATCTCTGCCTGCGGCCAAAGTGATTTCTGCGGCCCTCAAATAGATTTCGGTTTTCCCGCATCCGGTAATGCCATGGAGTAAAAAGACCTTAAATTTCTTTAAAGCCAGTGCTTTCGAAATCTTATCAAGGGTCTCAGTCTGTTGCGTGGTCAAATGATCTGGCCGTGGATAGAATATAAGCTGTTCACCGAAAGGACTGCGGTACACACGATTGTTAGAGCGAACGACAAGTCCTTTGTCTTCCAGTTGAACCAGAGCCTTTGCCGCACCGGAATATTCTTTTCTTACTTCTTTCAGAGATATTTTCTTACATCCCGTATGTTCGCAAATTGCCTTGAGATGAAAGATTGCTTTTGTTTCTGAGATTTTCAGTTGAAAACCTAATTCATCACCCAATATTTTACGGTATTCGTTAAAATCTATGTTACCGCCGACGTGGTCCTTGCTGGGAATATTCAACGGCTTAACAAAAGAGTAGCATGCTTCATGTTTTTCTCGTGTTCCGTCTTCCTGTAATGATTCATCGATTTTCAACACATTCGCTTTGACCAGTTTTCTAGCCAGTTTTCCACCTTTCCTATCCTCCATCGCATTTCGAGTTTCAGAAAGAGACAATTCTCCCCTTCCCAGAATAGTCTTCAGCCAGGGGTGAGAGTCAACATCACATGTTTGAATTAAGGCACTGTTTTTTCGCTTTAAAACGAGTTTTTTTACAGATCGAGGGGCCAAGCCTCCGGGTAAGGCTGTTTTAATTACAAGCCCTAATGGATAATGGTAATAATCTGCGACCCATCGAAAAAATGGGATCTGATTTTCATGAAAAAGTGGACGCTCATCAAGAAATTTTGTTATATTCTTAACTGTAAATTCAGTTTTTTCTTCCTTTAAGACTGAGAGAACATAACCAGTGACCCGTCGCCCTGAAAGTGAGACTAAAATTCTTCTGCCAATATATCTGTCCTCTTCTCCCATCGACCGACAATCAAAATCAACGGGTAAGGCATAAGATAACGTCTTGGTTAAGGGCGCGGCAACTGCAACTTCGAAATGTATCATAGATCGGCAACAACTTTGATCAGGTGCTCCCGGAAGGCTTGACCAACCTCTGTGTGCCTCAACCCATAGGCAATAATTGCTTTCAGATAGCCAACCTTATCACCGGCATCATAACGCTTCCCGTCAAACTCATAAGCGTACATGGACCGTTTTTTAGTCAGGGCAAGAAGGGCATCAGTCAGCTGAATTTCACCACCATGTCCAGGTGTAGTGGTAGACAGTATGTCAAAGATATCAGGCATAAGAATGTACCGGCCAATAATCGCCATGTCAGAATCGGTCGTACCAGGCGCGGGTTTTTCGACCATACGCCGAACCTTATACGTTTTGTCTCTTCCATTTGCCTCCCCTTCAATAATTCCATACTGATGGGTTTCATTTGAGGGAACTCTCTGGATTGCGACAATGGATTCACCTATTTCATCAAAGAGTGTGAGCATTTGTTTGGCGCAAGGGACCTGACTTAAAACCATGTCATCTCCCAGCAGGACCATAAAGGGTTCATCGCCTATGACATGGCGTGCAGTCCAGATAGCATGACCCAAACCAAGGGGTTTTTTCTGCCTGACAGAAACAATATCGATAAGATTGGAAATATTATTAAGCTCCTCTCCGAGGGCTACCTTATTTTTCTCCCTCAGGACGGAGTCAAGATGGAAGTTATAATCGAAATGGTTTTCAATGGCCGATTTACCTTCACTGGTGACAAATATGATTTGATCTATGCCTGAAGCGACGACCTCTTCTACAATATATTGTATAGTTGGCCGATCAACTATTGTCAGCATCTCTTTCGGGATTGCTTTGGTTGCAGGTAAAAATCGGGTACCAAGTCCGGCAACTGGAATAACAGCTTTACGTACTTTCATAAAAACCTCTAATTTGGGGTAACAGAAAACCTGCTGATATGGTAATTATTGCTAGAAAAGACAATAGACACATAACACACTTTAGTACCTTACTCCAGAAACACTGCAATAAAAAACAAGAAATCAGAAAACTTTGTTTAACATTATGGACATAACCATACTACCAAGATACTTATACCCCTTTGTGGGGTGTTAGACCCTTGAGCCATTTTTATTCATGAATATTTCCTATCCGCCAGATCTCCCGATCACCAGCCGTAAAGATGATATTATCAATGCTGTGAGAGACAATCAAATAGTCATTATAGCAGGTGATACCGGATCAGGCAAAACAACTCAGATTGCCAAAATGTGCCTTGAGGCTTTTCCTGACAACAAACTCCTCATAGGATGCACTCAGCCACGAAGAATTGCCGCGTCTACTGTGGCAAATCGTGTAACTGAAGAGCTGGCTGAGCATGGATACCTGGTCGGATATAAAATACGATTCCATGATTATACCTCTAATGCAACAAAGATCAAATTCATGACAGACGGTGTTTTGCTGGCTGAAACGAAAAATGATCGAATACTTTCAAAATACGGCGTACTGATCATCGATGAAGCCCATGAACGAAGTCTCAACATAGACTTTCTTCTCGGGTATATCAAACGTCTTCTTAGAAAGCGGCCTGATCTCAGAATTATCATCACCTCGGCAACAATTGACACTCAATCCTTTGCAGAACACTTTAACAATGCTCCTATACTCACAATCTCAGGCCGTACCTATTCGGTGACGGTTCGCTACAATCCTCTGGACGAAAAGCAGATGGATGAAAAAAACAGTGAAATTGATCACTGTGTGAAAACCGTGGTTGATCTTTTTAATCACGAGCAAAAAGGCGATATTCTCGTTTTCCTGCCAACGGAAAGAGATATTCGAGAATGCTGCAAACTTCTAGAACGGAGAATCAAAGATGCTGTTATATTACCGATGTTCGGCCGGTTACAAACCGGTGATCAGAAGAAAATATTCCAGAAATTTAGCAATACAAAAATAGTTGTGTCCACAAACGTTGCCGAAACCTCTGTTACGGTTCCGGGAATCAAGTACGTTATCGACAGCGGTTTGGCCCGTATCTCCTTTTATAACGTCAAAGCGAAGACAACAAGTCTTCCGATAACTAAAATCAGCAGAGCGAGCTGCGATCAGAGGAAAGGCCGTTGCGGCCGAGTTGAATCTGGTATCTGTATCCGCCTGTATTCTGAAGAGGACTTTGACAACAGACCTGAATACATGCTTCCTGAATTGCAGCGCTCAAATCTCGCTGAAGTTATTCTTCAAATGATTGCTCTAAAACTTGGTGCCCCGGCTGATTTTCCATTTATTGACCCACCCCACGGCAATGCTATCAGAGAGGGCTATCAGCTCCTGAAAGAACTGGGAGCTATCACCTCAGACATGACACTCACAAAAATCGGCCGTATAATGGCTGATTTACCGATTGATCCGTGTATTTCCCGTATCATTATTGCGGCTCTTGAGAACAATTGTCTTCGTGAAATTAAAATAATTGCCTCTGTTCTTGCTATCCAGGACCCTCGAATCAGGCCAGCGAATTCCGAGAACGCAGCTGACCTTGCTCACAAGCAGTTTGCACACCCTCAGTCGGATTTTCTTGCTTTACTCAATATCTGGAACAACTTTCATCAGGTTCAAGACCAGGTTCGATCCTGGTCGAGGTTGAAAAAATATTGCAAGTCTCACTTTCTCTCCTTTCAGCGAATGCGTGAATGGTTTGATCTCCATGAGCAGCTGGAAAGAATTCTAACCAAGAGAAAGGGGTTCACAGATCAAGAGACTGATGGATCTTACGAGCAAATACATAAATCTCTTCTCACCGGGTTTTTAAGAAATATTGCTATAAAAAGGAACAAAACAATTTATCGAGGCGGATATAATAAAGATTTGATGATTTTTCCAGGATCCAGCCTGTTCAGCAAAGGTGGCCAGTGGATTGTTGCCGCAGATTTTATTGAAACCGGCAGACTCTACGCCCTGACTGTCGCAACTATCGAGCCCGAATGGATCGAGTCTGTTGCCGGCAATTTATGTAAATATTCCTGGTCAGAGCCCAGATGGCACAAGAAAAGTGGACAGGTTATTGCCAATGAAAATGTCTCATTATTCACACTTCAGGTAGTTGCTGGACGCAGAGTGAATTTTGGTAATCGTCATAAAAAAAACATTAGAGAAGCTCGGGATATATTTGTCCAGTCTGCGCTGGTTCAAGGTGAACTCAAGGGAACGTATCAATTCCTCCAGCACAACCTTTCCTTAATTAAAACCTGGGAAGATGCAGAAAATAAACTGAGAACCCGTGGTATCATTGCAGACGATCTGACCTTTCACAGATTCTATTCAGATAGAATATCAGACGATGTATATGACCAAAAAACATTGAATCTATTTCTTAAAAAACAGCGCTGCAAAAAATTTCTTGAAATGACAGAGGGTGATATTCTCCTGAGAGAGCTAGAAGAAAATGAACTCACTGATTACCCGCCCTCTGTGAATATAGGGTCTTTAGAAATACGTCTTGAGTATAGTTTTGTTCCTGGATCAAATGAGGACGGTGTTACTTTCAGGCTTCCTATTGATTTCTGTCACACTGTTTCCATTAATTTTTTTGAGTGGCTTGTACCAGGGCTGCTTCATGAAAAACTCACATTTCTCATAAAAGGACTCCCAAAAAATATACGAAAAAAACTGGTTCCCGTCTCTCAGACTGTGAATCAGATACTCGATGACATACCCCTCTATTCGGGTTCTCTCTATGGAGCTGTTGAATCATCAATTCTAAAACAGTTCAAAATACTTGTTCGACGATCTGACTGGCCTGACGAACTCCCACAGCACCTCCAGCCACGTTTTATACTTTTCGACAGCGCAGGAAAGGATCATCTCTCCGGTAGAGATTTAAAAAATATGCTCAAAGCTCAAAGTCCTGATAATGTAATAAAAAATTATAGCATCCTAACGAAACAGGCGAAGGAAACGCTAGCTTTGTGGGAAGAAAAAACATTCACCACATGGGAATTTCAAGACCTGCCTGAAACAATACCACTTTATACACAACAGGGAGATCCGTCAGGTTTTCTCTATCCCTCTCTCGTTACTGATCAGAGTCAGGGGTGTGTTACCATACGTTTTGAAAAAAATAAGGCAACAGCAGAGGATCAGAATTGCTCGGGCATGCTTTTTCTCTATGGATTACATTTTTCCGGTCAGATTAAATCATTAAAAAAAATGTGCAAAACCTCTCTCTCCGGTCCTTCCACTCTGTGGTTATTCGAAGATGGTCTAAACACCAAACAACTGGTAAATGCAATGGTTGATTTCATCATGCGATCTTCTTTTGGACAGCCATCCGGGAAAATTGAATCCTTACCTGTATTCAATAAAAAAATCGTAAAAGTGAAATCCCAAGGACTCTATAAAAATGGTGGTGTTATCTGTAACAATCTTATGGCCCTTTTCCGAAAAAGGCGCGAAGTCAGAGACGCTATAAACAAAGTATTCAGTGAGTCTAATGCGGCAAAATTTCTCCCCAAGGAAAAACATATCCTCTTTGATCAGCTTATTGAGGAGATAATATCTCCTGATTTCCTGTTTTATGGAGTAAGCGCTGACATAGAAATTAGTCATAGACGAATCCAGAGTTTATCTACCAGACTCGAACGTTTTTCTATTAACCCTGGAAAAGATGCCATCAAAGAGAAGCAGTTATCTCCGCATCTGGAAAACCTCAAAAAACTGGCAAAAAAAGAAGCCGAACTGCCAGCGGAAACACTGGAGACGGTCGAAGCATATCGCCAGATGCTCGCAGAATTCAGGATTTTAATTTTTTCTCCGGAGATTAAAACCCGCCCGCCTGTTTCGGTTAAAAAACTGCAGCAGCAATGGCAAACCATTCTGGCCCAATGTTGAGGACCCCGTGAACAGAGTTAGTCTTGGAGTACTCATATGTTTATCAGCACTGATACTTATACATAATAATCAGGCAATTATCGGTATTCCTGTCTTCATTGCAGGCATAATACTGATGAATAAAGGGGGAGGGAAAAAAAGGTAAAATAGGGGATAGGAAAGTCAGCAACCTGCGCTCACATGTAATCAGATTTTTCTAACGAAGAGGACTATTCTTTGCCAAAAACAACGTCTCTGAAAAAAGTAATCATTTTTCTCCTTCTCCCTGACATTTTCAGCTGTTCCGGTATCAGATTGCTCTGGTTAATTTTCATGAGTGACATCTTATATTCTATATGTGTTGCCAGACGGTTATCCAGATACCAGGCATACATAAGCCCCATAAGCAGTCCAGGAGGTGTAAACCCCTCTCCACTGTTTACCAGACGAATGTAGTGGTTTTTATCATCTGTTGGAAACATTCTTGCGAGTGAAAGAAATGTACCCAGCTGATCACCAGTAAAAAAACAAGCGCTCTCCTCTCTCTCCTGCAGATAAAGGTGATAGACCTTCCCCATAAAGAGATCGTTTATAACAATATCTTTCATCACCTTTTCTCTGGCATAATTGCCTAAAAGAGACTCGCCAAAAGCTATCAGCAATCCAACTTCAATTTTTTCCCTTACAAAGAGTTGGTCACTCCGTATTTTAATAAAACCATCATCTGGATCAAAGAAAGAAAAAACGTTATCCCAGCGCTGATCTCTGTCCCAGTGAACTTTATCTATAAAGGAGATACCTGTTACATAGTGAAAATGCGTAAGCGGAATAGTAGGATGATTCCAAAATATTTCTCTAAGTGCAGCCTTGGCCGATTCTATATCTATATTTTTTTCATCTCCCACACAGGTAAACTTCAGACAATTCAACCAGCCGGCTATAAAATGATATCTTTGAAAAGGCCATATTTTACAAACTTTTATTCCAGCGGGTTGTGGACTGTAAACTCCTTCCAATCTATCGCCTTTGTGCGTTTTATTAGAAAAACAGTGTCTACCGTTATAGAGTGTTTTAATTGCCTGTGCGAGGGTGTCAGGATCATGCTGAATAACACCTCTTTCTGCAAGGGCCTGCTGTGAGTAGACACCACATTCGATGGGCAGATAATCGCGTTCACACAGAACATCGCGATCTAGAAAAATGGGTATTTTCCCTTCTACCGCATATTTTTGGAGAATTGAGGCAGGAATATCATTGAGAGAAACACAAAGGACCTCATTAAAGAGGTCAACAGTGCCACCGGGAATGTTATTTTCATAGGCTTTAATCATATCGGAGACATGAAACTTTCTCTCTGGATCAGCGATACTTAAATCCGTTTCTCCAGCCTGCACCCACAAATTAGATATAAGAACCTTGAGTGCCTTATTATTTGCCCTCACAGCTTCTGCTAACCCTGGAACCTTAAACACAGGTATAATTGAAGAATAGAGGCTTCCGGGTGCACATATCAGAATATCCGCCTGGCCAATATCTTCTAAAACTTCATCTAACACTCGTACCTTGTCAAAATAATCGACTTGGACGCTTTCAACCGGAAAACCTCTTTGAGCCTCACTTAGTTTATTTTCTCCTGTAATTTCAACTCCATTGGTATAAAGAACACGCAATTGCGCAGGGGTTGATGTACATGGAAGAACAGCTCGTTCACCTGCCCCAAGGATTGCGGAAAAACTACACAACCCCTTTAACAACGCCAGGTGCAATACATCCGGTTGTGCTGCAAGGTCATTATTGCTGAAATCAGGTGGAGTTTCCCTATAAACAGCAGCGGCAACAAGAAGGTTGCCAAAACAATGTGGCCGCTGCAGGGTTTTGGCAAACCGAACATCAGCAAACAGATAGTCTATAAGACCCGACAAATATTCTTTTACAGTTAGCGGTAAGGAATCGAGTCCCATAAAGAGCGTGTTCAATTCTGGAAGATCGGGATGCAGAGGCCCTGAACAGCGATAATTAAAGAGTGAGTGGAATATAGCGGCTATTTTTTGAGCTTCACCTGCGGTTACATTGAGCTTTTCCTGCAACCCTTTAAGACGAATGGAAGACAGGAGGACGTGGCGAATATCGCCTATGGCAACAAGAGGGAGGTCTTTCAGCAGCTCTCCCGTTGATCCACCGTCATCAGTAACGCAGACTATTGATTTAGAATGTGGAAAGGTTTCCTTTAAGCCGCAAAACGGGTTTTGAACCCAGCTTTCAAGACGGCTATCCCCACCAATAAGATTGGATAAGCCTGTTCCTCCACCAAATACGACAACCTTGATCTCTTCCCCATTTTCTTTCATCAGTACTTTTCTGAGATCAGAAAGAAGGTTTTTCGCCTTAACAGGTGTCTGATGTGGAACACCTCTTAAAACAAGGTCAACTAATTTCTCCCGCAAATCATCCTGAGGCAGATAATCAAGAGGCGAAAGCTGTACTTCTCTAAGTAATTTTAATTTTTCAGATAGCAATAGTATTCCTCACTTAACTTCCTGCGCTGATTAGATTCATCATTCTGACCTCAGTTGAAAGACTGCCCATAACTATTTTTCAGCAACAATGTAACGTTCCACTCTGAGTAAATCTTCCGGAGTATCAACTTCTATCGAATCATGTTCAGTTAACACAACTTTAATTTTGTACCCATATTCCAGAGCCCGAAGTTGTTCCAGTTTTTCAAATCGTTCCCATTCACCTTCAGGCAGTGCTACATAGGAAAGAAGGAATCCCTTACGGTAGGCATAAAAACCGAGATGCTTATAATAGGTCGGTTTAGTTTTCTCCTCGGGATTTCGCTGAAAAGGGATGGGAGATCTGGAAAAATAGAGGGCGTAATTGTTCCTGTCAAAAACCGTTTTTACATGATTAGGGTCATCTATTTCTTCTGGTCTGACAATTTTATATATCAAGGTGCACATCGGCAATGCAGGATCATCGAGAAGTGGCCGAGCTACCTGTTCTATCACCTCAACTGGAAAAAGAGGTTGATCTCCCTGAATATTTACCACAACATCATGCTCAGATATACCAAGTAATCTGGCAGCTTCTGCGAGCCTGTCAGAACCGGAAACGTGATTTTCCCCGGTCATCACATATTGACCGCCAAAAGCTTGAACACATTCGGCAATTCGACTATCGTCAGTAGCAACAACAACACGAGAGAGTAAGCTGACCTGCTCTGCTCTTTCTACCACATGCTGAATCATTGGCTTACCAGCAATCAACGCCAGGGGCTTTCCTCTGAATCTATTCGATTTGTATCTGGCTGGAATGATAGCTATAACTTCTGGTTTCGGATTACACATAGTTTTCTTAATTTAGTACCTTACTCCTGGACTTTTGTAATAAAAAACAAGAAATCGAGGAATGTTTTTTGAAATTAAGTTGTTAGATATATCACCATGGTACTTATACCCCTCAGGTAAGCGATAGACTCCGAGCGACTACTGAAAAAAGTAAAGGATTTTTTACCGTTTACCGGTGGTAGATTTCTTGTTTTTGCATTACTCATTACAGCATATGAAAGATAAATGAAAAAATCATTGTCAATCTCAGTTTCCTCTACAACAGATTCAGCCACATTTCTACACAAAGCAAAATCTCTTGCCGATAAAATCAACCTCCCCTACCACCAATCTTTCATAGAGGCTACCTCTGACTTTCTTCTATTATACACAGAAAATGGTTTACATCTGGCTAAAATTATAAATACATCTCAAATGAGATCTCTTCTCTATGTCGATTTTGTCAAAGGGAGAAGTGGGTATAGACACAGCAAAAATCTCACTACTCAACAGCCCCTTGCAAAGGCGGTAGGAATAAAACCGGGATTCAGGCCTTCTGTTTACGATGCTACGGCAGGTCTTGGCCGGGATGCTTTTGTACTCGCCTGCCTTGGATGTGCGGTATCAATGTGTGAACGCTCACCTGTCTTGTATTCTCTTCTCGAAGATGGGCTTGACCGGGCGAGCCAGGATAAAAAAACAGCTAAAATCGTGTCAACCAGAATGACTCTGTTTCTTGGAGACTCAAAAATCAATTTACTGACCAGTTCCAGGAAATTTCACACTGTGTATTTAGATCCTATGTATCCCCATCGTACAAGCTCCGCTCTAAACAAACAGGAGATGAGAGTAATTCGCGATCTGGTGGGAGATGATACAGACGATGACAAACTCCTTGAACTGGCATTCGCAACGGCACAAAACAGGGTCGTGGTGAAACGGCCTAAGAGGGCAGAAAAACTTTCAGATCGTACGCCTTCTTTTGTGATCTCTATGAAAAACAGCCGATACGATGTCTATCTGGCACCCCACGAGGGGGTATAAGTACCTTGGTGATATATCTAACACCGGTTAACGGTAAAAATTCTGCACTCTCTTCAGTACCAGCTTGATGGGTATAAGTACCTTGGTGATATATGTAACCACATAATTTTAATTTACATTCCTCAGGTTCTTGTTTTTTATTGCAGTGTTTCTGGAGTAAGGTACTAACCACATAATTTCAAAATTTATTCCTCTGTTTCTAGTTTACTATGACAGGGTTTCAGTAGTAAGGTACTAAATATTGTGTAGGTTGCATATTTTGTCCAGCCCTCTACATCTGAATCATTTATGATACCTTTCTCCAGCCTTTATTGTGTACGCCCTATACAGCTGTTCTGTTAAGAACAACCGAACCATATCATGAGTAAAAGTCATTTTTGACATGGAGAAAAGGAGGTCAGCTGACTCGGTGACTTGCGCAGAAAGCCCGTCAGGCCCCCCGATCAGATAGCTCACCTTTTTGATACCACGTAGTTCCCACTCTTCAATTTTTTTTGCAAAAGCTTCAGAGGTGAATTGAATCCCTCGCGAATCGAGGGCAACAATCAAAGACCCAGAGGGAACAGAACCGAGAAGCAGGGTTCCCTGATCCTCTTTAAGAGAGGTGCTCTGTTTTCCCTTTTTTTCTCTCAGAATTGAAATTGAAAAGGAAGTGTAGTGTTTTAAACGTTCAGAATATTCCTCAATTCCTTTCGCAATAAAAGCATCTTTTGTTTTACCGAGAAACAGTAAATTATGTTTCATATCAAACATTTACTCTTAAAATAACAGATAGAATTTCACAAAACCTCTCATACCCCATCTCTTTTTGAATGCCAGGACAAGACTCTGAAATTATATTGAAATTATTTTCGTCATCTAAGATAGAAGGATGGAGAGGCCATTGAGCACACCGGTGCGGCCTGCCCTTATGAACAGAGCATCCATCATCATAGAAAATGCAATGTCCGTCTATTGTTTTCATTTGAACACTCTTACCCGTAGTTCGCCAATATTTCTCACGAACATCATCCCTGTTCATGCCAAGAGCTGCTACCATTCTCCACTGATCATCCTGGTCAAGAGAAACAGTTGTCTCACCATGACAACAGAATCCACATCGTGTACATGAAAAAATTTCTAAAACATCAACCACAAAACACCCCTCTGCCATTCATTGATTCCATTTTTTCCCAACATTTTTTTACCCCAGCCAATCGTATCCTCGATTGCGCAACAAGATGGTACTTACATACAACACAACGGTGGATTTATCATGAAAATTAGAAAAAAGCGGGAAATATAAGACGTAGGTGAATGTGCTGAATGGAGTGTAAACTGATCTCACACCCCACGAGGGGGTATAAGTACCTTGAAGGTTCTATCATTATAGTTTCAAAAAAGAGGCTCAGGCATAACCGATTTCATCTTCAAAGGTAGAAATGTCTATACCGAATTGCATTGCTGCAGCCCTCCACTTCATAGTATCATCCATACTGAAGATAATATTATCATCTGCAGGAACGGTCAGCCAGCCATTAGCGACAAGCTCATGCTCCAGCTGTCCCGGTCCCCATCCTGTATATCCAAGAATAAAGAGATAGTGTTCCGGTCCTCTGTTTTTGGCGATATCCTCAAGAACCCTGGTTTCTCTGGTCAAAGCAACCGTTTCACTTATTGTGAGTTGATGTTCTGTAGTATAGTCGGACATAAAGAGGATAAAAGCTGATTCCAATTCAACAGGACCTCCGATATAGACTGGCGGAAGAACACCCTCCGGTATAGGCAGTTGTGCTCCCTGCAATATTTCCGGGAGACTAAAGATTCCATGGGGCTGATTAATTGCTACGCCCATTGCTCCCTCGTCACTGTGGGCACAGATATATATCACGTGTTCTTCGAAACGCGGGTCTGGCATTTGAGGAGTTGATATGAGAAAAGTGCCTGTCAATGAATCTACAAGAGGTGTAGAATTGTCTCTCATCTTAAAATTTTCCTCTAGAGTTATAGTCTTACTTTAATATTCTTTGGTAAGAATAGTGCGAAATTAACATGATACGAGTGCTTTTCAGTAGCCCGGCTTCGGGATTATGTTCAACATAAAAGGCAGGGAGTAACACCGGTAAACGGTAAAAAATCCTGCACTCTTTTCAGTACCCGCTTGAGGGGTATAAGTGCCTCGAAGGTCTCTCTACGTTCGCTATCTGGTGATTACTTTAAGTTCCTGATTTTAATGCACTCTCCATATTTCTTGTTTATTATGACTGGTTTTCAGGAGTAAGGCACTAAAAACTTCAGTAAAAAAATGAGCAGGATTACCAGAACTCACTTTGTTACCAAATACATATAACCTACCGATAAATGAGTCGATATTGGGAGTCATCCCTTAAATACTTTTTTCATAGCTTTCCTGTCCTGTCACTATCAGTTTATCAAATCTGTAGTATGGTCGTCAAGGTTGTCTCGAACCTTCAGCTATTTGCCAACTCATCGGAAATTATATACGAACCGTATATAGACAATGACAAACCCGTCTTTATAACCTACTATTGTATGAGTACCAGATCAACCAAAACACTCAAAACTTAGTCCATTGGCTCCTTGAGTGTAGGCTAACACGGGATATCCAGACCATTCATTTACAAATTACCCCATCCTGCTTTACGGTTATTAAAATTGCCATGCAAAATGACTTCCAAAAAATTCTTGACTGCGACCACCACGACCCTTTCAATGTTCTAGGCGCACATTTCTCTGAACCTGATCCTCAACATGTCACTTTAAGGACTTTTCAGCCCCACGCAGAAAAGGTGCATCTTTTGATCGACAAGCTCCGTCTTTCGATGGACAAAACGCACCCCGAAGGATTTTATGAAATTATTATTAATAAAGACAAATTTACTGACCCCCATCTGTCTCCCTTCAGCTACCAATACGAAATCCGATTTAACAACGGGGATACTCAATGCATAAATGACCCTTACAGATTTCCTGTTCTATTAGGTGAACAGGATCGTTATCTTTTCAACGCAGGAAGAAATTACAGACTATATGAACATTTCGGCAGTCATCTTATTAACGTAGAAAACATTACTGGCTGCGTTTTCAGAGTGTGGGCACCTAACGCCCAGGCTGTTTCTGTGGTAGGCGGATTCAATGGATGGGACGGACGAATTCATCCTTTAAGATCGCTTGGGATGTCCGGCATATGGGAGATTTTTATCCCTGGTTTGCAAGAAGACGAATATTATAAATATCAGATAAGAATAAAAGGCGGCCAAATAGTCGAAAAATCCGATCCTTTTCAGTTCTATGGAGAACTGCGTCCGAATACTGGGTCGGTGGTGAAGACTCTTAGCCATTTTAAGTGGAACGATCACCAATGGCAGACCAGAAAGGTGTCTCAATCTCCATACGACATGCCTATGTCAATATACGAAGTACATCCAGGATCGTGGCGTAGAGACCCATCAGATCCGAACCGTTTCCTTACCTATCGTGAACTCGCAGAAAGTTTGATTCCTCATGTAAAACAGCTCGGTTTTACCCATATTGAGCTCATGCCTGTCATGGAGCATCCTCTCGATGAATCTTGGGGATATCAAGTGACCGGACCGTTCAGTATCACCAGTAGATATGGTACTCCTGAAGAATTCATGTATTTTGTTGATTCCTGCCATCTAAACAATCTGGGTGTAATCCTCGACTGGGTGCCAGCTCATTTCCCAAAGGACCAGCACAGCCTTGGAAATTTTGATGGCACGGCTCTGTATGAACATGAAGATGTAAGAAAAGGATCGCACCCGGAATGGGGCACCTTCATATACAACTATGGTCGCAACGAAGTAAGTAATTATCTCATCGCAAATGTTCTTTTCTGGCTGGATAAATACCATATTGATGGCTTACGTGTCGATGCGGTGGCCTCTATGATCTACCTTGACTATTCCAGAGAAGAAAATGAATGGCTTCCCAACTGTTATGGCGGACGCGAGAATCTTGAAGCAATAGAGTTTATTCGTCACCTCAACTCTATTGTCTACGATATCCATCCTAACACTCTACTTATTGCAGAGGAGTCAACAAGTTTCTATGGTGTTTCTAAACCAGCGGATGAGGGTGGTCTTGGTTTTGGATTTAAGTGGAATATGGGCTGGATGAACGATATTCTCAGCTATTTCGCCAAAGACGCTATTCACCGAAAATTCCATCACAACCTTCTCACCTTTTCAATAATGTACGCTTTTTCCGAGAATTTCATCCTGCCTCTCTCCCATGACGAGGTAGTTCACGGAAAAAATTCGCTCCTGAGCAAGATGCCCGGTGACACCTGGGAAAAATTTGCCAACCTTCGTCTTTTACTCTTTAGTTTGTGGATGCATCCGGGGAAAAAATTACTCTTTATGGGCGGTGAATTCGGCCAGGTGAATGAATGGTACTGTAAACAGAGCCTTGACTGGCATCTGCTGGAAGAAAACAAGTTACACAAGCAGCTCTTCAATTTTCTGGCTGACCTCAATGCTTTCTACACGCAAACGCCGGCATTATGGGAACGAGACTTTCATGAAGACGGCTTCCAATGGTTAGACCTTGAGGACCGAAACAATTCGATCATTTCCTACGCACGATATAGCCGGGAACAAGAAAGCCATATAGTGTGTATCTTCAACTATACCCCTCAGACTTTCAGCAATTATAAAGTAGGATTGCCGCAAAACTGCAGTTACAGAGTTGTGTTTTGTTCAGACATGGCAGAATTCGGCGGAACCGATTTTTTAAAAATGAAGATATATGATCCGAAACCAGAGCCATACGGTCAGGCCCCCTTTCATACAGCGATATCGATACCACCTCTGGCGGGTGTCATTCTACAGCCATTAAAGGATTGATGATTACAGGGTGTCCTTCCCAAAATGGTTTTCCGTTATTGAAATACAACCTTGAATAGAATAGACAGGAAATTATATGCCACAGTATTCATTACATCCACCCAGCGATAAGGTAAAAAAAGCCATATTGGAATTTTCTGAGTTGGTCCTGGAGCAGCCGGAAAAAACCCGGTGGCAGTTACTGCAGCAGGTTGAGCTCAAGTATGACTTATCCCCCCAAGAATGCGAGTTTCTCACTAATCATTTCAAAGAAGGTACACCCTGAGTTTTGCACATGCCCGGGTGGTATAAAAAAATGCAGCCAGACAAAAAATCTCAACTTGTGTAAAATTCCTCGTCAAATCGAACGGGTGGCAAGCTGTTACAATGAAAACACTTTCAGAAAATTGAGACAATGTTCATGAGGAATGCGGGTTAGCCATTAGGAGTTCATCATAATAGACCATTGTCTGTTCACACATTGCCTCAGCTGTAAATCTCTTCTTAACTCTCATTCTTCCATTATTCCCCAGTTTATGAAGTTCATCCTCACTCATAAACAATGCTTTATCAATGGCCATCGCTATTTCTTTTTCATCAGAGGGTGTGACCAGCCATCCGTTTTCACCATGTATGACAGTCTCAAGACTTCCTCCATGTGCTGTTGCAATCACGGGCTTGCCCATTGCCATCGCTTCTATAGTTGTTCTCCCAAAAGCTTCAGGCTCTGAAGACGAAGTAGATAAAACGATATCCGCAAGCATAAAAGCCGCAGGCATGTCATCACAGTATCCAACAAGAGTTGCCCTGTCGGATAAACCGTTGTTATCTATAAATTCATTAAGTTCAGCGGTATATCCAGGATTATCGAAGGTGTCTCCTACGAGCACCGCAATATAGTCGGAGTATTTGACATGAAGGAGACTTTTTAGAAACACCATCTGCCCTTTTAATCGCGTCAATCTACCGGGCAGCATAAGTACTTTTTTTCTTTCGCTAAGCTTCCATGTCTTTTTAAACTTTTCTTGTCTGGAAGAATCAACATTATCCGGATTGAAATAGCTGGAATCTACTCCACGAAAGATGAGACGAACATCTCTTACACAGTCATATTTTTCAAAAATATGCTTTTTTATACCCTCAGAAATAGCGATAACACCTTCGCCTCTTGCCATTATGGCACTGTACGCATTTACTGAATAGAAGCCGTGAAACGTTGTCACAACAACCGGACGGCGTGCTTTGGGGAGGCTTTTCCAGGCGAGATACCCTACCCATGCGGGCATCCTCGAACGAAGATGAAGAATATCTACATTCTCTTTTTTCATGAGTTGCCTGATGGGCAATATATGTAAGAGAGCACCGGGGCCTTTGGAACCAACAGTTCTAATAACATGCTCACTGCCATCTTCTCTTAATTGCTTAACCAGTCGACCACCTCCAGAAACAACAATTGAACGATGCCCATGTTCAACTAGATAGCGGCCCATTTCGAGAGTGCCCCTCTCAACACCTCCACTCTCCAGTTCAGGCAACAGCTGTAATACATTGATTTTATACTCTTTGTCATGCAACGTTTTGCATTCACATGTTTCATAATAAAGTTGAACCGTTTTCTCACACATTCTGAGAGCAGTAAAATGTCCATTTGCCCGTTTGTACCCTTGCTCTCCCATTTTCTTCGCCTTGTCAGGTTCAGATATGGCCTCTTCAATAGCTTTCGCAAGTTTTTTGGGCTCAAGTGGAGGTATCAACCAACCTGTTTCTCCCGATATTACAGTTTCCAGGCTACCGCCATGGGCTGTTGCTATAACCGGTTTTTTCATCGCCATCGCCTCTATTGCGATTTTTCCGAATGCTTCCGGTTGAGTAGAACTGGCGGATACCACAACATCTGCGACCATAAATGCAGCAGGCATATCAGCGCAATGCCCTACAAGCTTCACCTTATCTTGTAGATTGTTGCGTGTTATCTGGTCATTTAATTTTTGGGTATATGAAGGATTCTCTTCTGTGTCCCCTATACATAGCGCTATGAAATCCAACTCTTTAATAAGCGCAAGACTTGCAATAAAGATGTCCTGTCCCTTCCACAGGGTCAAACGTCCCGGCAGCATGACAACAGGTCTGGTTGGGGAAAGATTCCACTCTTCCTGCAAAGATTTAATGCGATCTTCTGATATGTTATCTGGTGAAAATTCTTTTTTGTCAAAGCCACCATGAATGAGTTGGATCTTTTTTTCGTCAACCTTGTAGTTCTCCAGGATATGACTTTTTATCGATCCTGAAACTGCGGCAACTCTTTCGCCCTTGGCCATAATAGCGGAGTAAGAGTTTATTGAATAAAATCCATGAAATGTGGTAATCAGACGTGGTCTTTTTTTTTCAGGAATAAGCTTCCAGGCCAGGTAACCTATCCAAGCTGGTAAGCGGGAGCGCAAATGAAGAATATCAACATTCTCCTGGAGGAGAAAACGTTTCAGTTTTAGAATATACGGCAGACATCTAAATGACTTTTCGCCAATGAATGGCCAATGAATATGTATACCACCATTCTCTACTACCGACGGTACAAGGCGTCCACCACCCGATATAACAATCGACTTATGTCCCTGATTTGCCAGGTAAGCAGATAGGTCTATTGTCTCTCCTTCAACACCGCCTTCGTCGAGCTCCGGCAAAATTTGAACAACTACAAGTTTTTTTCCCACCATCGCATAATTATGATATCAGCACATCTCTGTGCTTCATTAAGATTGTCATGTTCGGACCAGTCGTCCTTCTTGCTAACCCAGGCATCAAAGGGAAGGATAAAGCCGTTAGCCTCTAAAAACGCAACACTTTTTTCGAACTTATTAAGCCTTTTTTTCCAGTCAACAGGAATCACGCCGACTTTACAGCCAGCTGTCAGGGCTTCAAAGATCATCGACACAGAATCCGCAGTAACCCAGACGACAGTTGAGTTATCATATTGCTGTTCCACCCAACCTGGCGGGGTATCTTTATAGTTGTGAAAAGAGACATGAGATTGAAGGAGAGTCATTTTTTCAAGCATAAGAATCGTATCATCAGGGGTCCTGGGTGACGAAGATATCAACCAACGGGTTCCAGGTTCCCTTACAACAATTTCCGTAATTTTTTCTAAAATATCGCCACTATTCCATGTGTGACTCTTTTGATCAATTCCACCCACCAATATCAATCCGTTTGTTTCCTCATGACGTTTCCTGTTTATTGAGCAATTCGGTGGACCAACCGTGGTCACTATATTATCCGTTTGTTCAAAGCCATCATGAACCGGGACAAAACAGAGGTCAAACTTTGACCTGTAGATTCGGTCAGGTGCCATACAGGTTATCGCAGGGACCTTGTACTGCTTTTTGTAGAGCAAAGTTTGCAGATGTGTCCGGCTGCCTGCGCAGAGGAGTATGTCAGGGTTCAGATTTTTGGAATTTTGGAAACTGGAGAAAGGCAGAGTTAAGCGAATCACTCCCAATAGAGAATCCCATAAAAACCAGGGGGCAATCTTAATTTTTGTTACTTTTGTTGGAACTTTTTTACCCAGGGCATGAATTATTCCTAAGGTCTGCTTTTCATGTCCCGGTTTTCCATCGAGCAGACAGACGACATGCATCTCTTTTTGTCTGATATTTTCCATAGACGAAGAGCCATTGTGGATGAATTGGAAATGAAAAAATCAGAAGATCATTTCCTCTTTTGCATGGGTGCCGGGGCCACCGCCGGTCTTCTGGCTCCACCTGCAAGTTTTACAATAATTTGGTTTGATTTATGTAACCTCACAGTCATCGTTTTAAAAAGATAATTGGTGACCTCTGGGTATTTTTCTATAATTTCATCTATTTTGTTACCCGGGAATCTCTTCACGGTCGATCTCCCCTGGGAAACAATGGAAGCAGATCTGGGTTCTCCCGTAATTGCGGCCATCTCACCAAAATATTCACCGGGTTCAGTTACCTCTGCGATCTTTTTTCCACCTTTAATCACCGTAAGTGACCCACGGATAAGTTTGAAAAAATCTATATCTGCATTGCCCTCACGAATTATCGTATCTCCATCTTCGTATTTTTCCTGGTCCGGATTAACCAGATAGGCGGGCAAACTCTCTTTATGGGCTACGGTACGTCTCAAGGCTTCCTCTACACTTGTCACCCCCTCCCGTACCTTTTGCAGGGCTGCGTCACGTAAAGGAGTCATTCCCTCCTGGACTGCAATTTTTCTTAACTGATCCTCCGGTATCTCTGCATTGATGGCTTTAGCTACTTCATCTGTGATCTCCATCAATTCAAAGAAGCCAACCCTTCCTTTATAGCCTAATCCATTGCATTTTGGGCATCCGCCGGGATCATAAGTGACAACTGTTTCAACCTCATCCTCTCTGAATCCCATAGAGAGCAGCTCCTGAGGCTCATATTTGACAACTTTTTTACAACTTTGACAAAGTCTTCTACCAAGTCTCTGAGAAAGGACCATAGTTACAGAAGATGCAAGCATATAAGCCGGGATGCCAATGTCAACAAGTCGACCTATTGTCGCAGCACTGTCATTGGTATGAAGCGTCGAAAAAACAAGATGGCCGGTCATAGCTGCCTTAATTGCAATTTCTGCAGTATCCATATCCCGTATCTCGCCTACCATTATGATATCTGGATCCTGACGCAGGAAAGCTTTCAGTGCAGCCGCAAATGTCATTCCTACTTCGGTATTTACATTGACCTGATTAATACCTTTAAAATTAAATTCCACAGGGTCTTCCGCAGTGAGAATTTTAATGTCCTCACTGTTCATGGAATTAAGTGCGGAATATAGCGTAACCGTTTTTCCTGAGCCAGTGGGACCCGTAACTAGCAGCAAGCCTTGAGGTCTTGTCAGACAACGTTTAAGCATCTCAAAGGTCTTTTGCTCAAAACCAAGTTGAGTCAAATCAACATTAAGGGAACTTTTATCCAGGATACGAAGTACAACTGATTCACCAAACAAAGTAGGCAGGGAAGAAACTCGAAAATCCACCGATCTGTTACGACCCATCCGCATTTTTATACGGCCGTCCTGGGGAACCCGCCTCTCAGTTATGTCAAGGCCGGAAAGAATCTTCATTCTGGCAACCAGTGCATTTTTGATTGTCAGTGGCAAATTCATTGATTTAAAAAGAGAACCATCTTTTCTATATCTGACCTGCATGTTTTTTTCATATGGCTCCACATGGATATCAGAAACACCCTCCTGAACAGCCTTGATCAAAATACCGTTGACGAGCTTGATAATTGGTGCGTCAGAGGCCGCAAACTGATCCCCGGTCTCATCGTCTTCATCGCCCTCGATCTCAAAATCATCAGCTGCCTCAGCGACAATTGACCCAAAGTCATCGACCTGGGTCATACTCAACTCCTCGTCTGCCTCCTCCTGCATCCCGAAAAATGTGCTGGCTTCAGCTTCGTCAATGCCATAGTATTTCTGATAGGCCTCAACTATATCTTTTTCAGTGGAGACACAGACGGCAAGCTCTTTATTGAGAAGGTTTTGCAGTTCCTCCACGGCAGTCACGTCGGATGGCTCTGCCATTGTTATCTGTAAAGTATTGCCTGCCATGCGCAAAGGAAAAACCATGTATCCCTTGGCTTGCTCATAACTTAACAGAGACAGTGCTTCCTTGGAGGGTGGCTCATTTTTAATAACAACCGCCGGGTAATTGTGCTGTCTGCTTAAGAACGTATAAACAGTGGTTTCATCAATATAGTCGAGTTCCCTGAGTATGGCTCCCAGCCTGCCCCCATTTTTCTGCAACGTTTTTTTGGCGGTCTCGAGCTGGCCTGGCGTTATGTAGCCAGCCTTGCTGAGTATTTCACCAATCTTAATTTTCCCCGCTCCGGATTGATCCTTGACGGTTTTTTTCATTGATGATTTTCGGGGAGTTTTCAACTTTTGTACAGCCATAGCAAGTTACCTTGAAAATGGGATCAAACATCTATATCCAGAAATTTTACTTCCAGCATACTCTGAGGGACATGTTCAAAAAAATGCAATACCGCGGGACACTGTCTAATAACGCCATCAAATTTACAATAGCATTTTTTTGATATAAATTTAAGGTTTTAACTAAATAAATCATAATGTTTTTTTGATAAACGCTTTTTTTAGGCCAAAAAAAATCTTCCAGCTTCAATATATCACACGAAGCAAAAAGATTTTTTTGTACAAAAACGACCCTTCAGAACACAATTATACCATTAATAAGACCGTTTATCATCTCGACCGCAAGTGGCACCGTTATTTCACGCACTGACAACGCCACAGGCTGAAAAGTTCACACCCTTATTATGTGTTACCATTTAGTCGAGTTGCAATAAACAATGTTTTCAGTTGCCTTTCCAAAATGGTGACATCTTTCGTAATAATTCAATAATAGGAGGCATTTTTTCGATAATATAATCAATCTCTTCTTCACTGTTATACGTGCTTAGAGAAAATCGGATTGAACCGTGTGCTGCAGTAAAAGGTACCCCCATAGCTCTGAGCACATGGGATGGTTCAAGAGAACCTGAGGTACAGGCTGATCCGGAAGAGGCACAAATTTTGTGTTCATTCATATGCAGAAGTATTGACTCACCTTCGACATATTCAAAACTGATATTTGAGGTGTTTGGGAGTCTATCCGTCTTGTGGCCATTTAAGCGCGATTCCGGGACTGCAGAGAGCAATCCTTCCTCAAGCTTGTCTCTGAGAAGTTTTACCCTCGAATTTTCCTCCTCCATCTTTTCAGCAGCCAGTTCACAGGCTCTGCCTAGACCAATAATAGAGGCCACATTTTCAGTACCGCCTCTGCGGCCATGTTCCTGATGTCCTCCAGTTAAAAATGGTACGAAATGTGTTCCCCGTTTTATATACAGTACACCAACTCCTTTCGGACCATGCAGCTTATGGCCGGAAAGAGAGAGAAAATCAATATCAAGAGTTTTCAAATCAATTGGTATCTTTCCAACAGCCTGAACAGCATCGGTATGGAAAAGGATTCCCCTCTGCATCGCCATCATGGCCATTTTTTCCACAGGATAAATATTGCCTGTTTCGTTATTAGCCCACATTATGCTGATAATTGCAGTATCATCGGTTAATGCAGCTTCATATTCAGCTAAATCGATCATACCTTCTGCATCAACTTTCAAACGCGTTACTTTATATTTATGACCAGTCAGTGTTTCAAGGTTCTCACACAAGCTTTTTACAGCGGGATGCTCCACTCTTGTTGTGATAATATGCCTTTTTTCAGGAAATGTTCTCAATGCAGATAAAATTGCAGTTGAATCACTTTCCGTACCACAACTGGTAAAAGTTATTTCTTCGGATGACACTCCAATCAGGTTTGCAATCTTTTCCCGGGCCTCTAAAACATCTTTCCCTACTAATCCACCAAAATTATGCATACTTGAAGGGTTGCCATAAAAAGTACTGAGATATGGCAGCATGGCATCTACAACTTCAGGAGCAACCATTGTAGTGGCATTATTATCCATGTAGACAATTTCATCGCTTACATTGGTCATTAATTTTCTTCCTCCACAATAAGGCTGTCCAGCACAAGTTCTCTCAGTTTCTTTTCAACATACTCCTTAATCGTGGTTTGGGATTTTTTACAGCTCTTACATGCACCACGAAGGGATACGGTGACGAAATCACCATCAACGTCAATGAGTTCAATATCACCACCATCTTTTTTCAGACCGGGCCGTACCTCTCTTTCCAGCACTTCCTCTATTTGTTTAATCTTTTGAAGGGCCGTCATTTTCTTTGGTCGTGATTCAAAGATCGGTATTTCAGTTTTCTGACCAACTGTCTGTCTTAAAATTTCCCGAAGTTTATCTTCGCATTTTCCACACCCTCCACCAGCTTTTGTAAAGTTTGTGATTTCTTCAATAGATCTCAGGCTTGATTCATTGACAGCTCTTATAACCTCAAGATCAGTGACCCCAAAACATTCGCAGACGACTTCACCTTCTGCCATAGGCAAAATCATGCCTCTGTAGTCGGCAATTGCCGCCTCAAGAGCCTCGCGGCCCATTACAGAGCAGTGCATTTTTTCTTTTGGCAGCCCGCCAAGTGCTTCGGCGATATCCTCATTAGTGATTTTTGAAGCTTCATCTACGGACATACCTACCATTATTTCCGTTAAAACCGACGAAGAAGCAATCGCACTGGCACAACCAAAAGTCTTGAATTTGGCTTCTGTTATGATATCGTTTGCATCCGCTTTAAATGTCAATTTCAGGGCATCACCACATGCAAGTGAGCCCACTTCTCCTCTACCGCTGGCATTTTCCACTTCTCCAACATTTTGTGGATTGAGGAAATGCTGCTGTACTTTATCTGTATATTCCCACATAAAATTCTCCTGGAATGAGGTTCATATTGTTCAAAGTTACAAGCTGACAATAATACCAGAACTCCAAAATGCAACATGCATCATTTCTCCGGGTCAAGTTCCTACCCTGTTTTTACATGCCCCTCATAGAAGCCCAACTTCCGACAGCATCTCTTTCGCGGCATTTACGAGATCAGCAGTACCACTTTCGGTACGTGATTCGACATAAAATCGAACTTTCGGTTCAGTTCCGGAAGGACGTATCATCAACCAGGAATTATCATCAAAAATCATTTTTCTGCCATCGATTGTTATGACCTCAGTTATTTTTTTCCCAACTCCACCGACTATTACCGTCTCTCCGACTTCATACTTGTCAAGTCGGCCAAGAAGCAAAAGGAGATCATCCCCGCTGACGCTTACAACCACGCCATCACGATCGGGATAAAAAGCACCAAATTCATCCTCAATCTCTTTAAGATAATCACCTAAATTCCGGCCTGTTTTGATCATCATCTCCAGGGCAAGAAGTAATCCGATATAGGCATCTTTCTCCGGGGTGTGTCCAATAATTGAGATCCCGTCAGACTCTTCAAAATAAACAACAGCTTTGTTAATAACAGGCTTAAAATTTTTGAATCCGACACTTGGTTCGAAAAGATCTTCATCGAGGTCTGCGGCAATTTTGTTTGCCAGGTTGGAAGTCGCCACTGTTTTTGCCACCATCCCCTTTTTATTATTGTACTCATGAAGGAAATGATACGCCATAGCCCCAAACTGATTCATACTGATTTCAGATTCACCATCGGTAAATCGTATGCGGTCACCATCGGGGTCGATTATTGCACCAAGTTTTAAGGGTTGTTCACGACCTTGCAGAGTAGCAACGACACCCCGCATGTTTTCGGATGAAGGCTCAGGTGCAACGCCGCCAAAGGTTACGTCCTTGCTACCCCTTAGAACGACAAAGCGATCGGTTGAAGTGTTATTGAATAATTCTGACATATGAAGTCGACTCGCACCGTGCACACAATCGATCACAACAACCATATCATCGCGATTGAGAAAGTTATTCACCGCCCTATCAATATTGAGGCCATGTATATTTTCATTCCTCTTTACAAGATCTCTCCAATATTCCAGGGAAGAAATTTTTACTAAATTTCCTATATCATCAAGGTCCTCTGCTCGATCCTCATCGAAAACATATTTGGACGTTCCCCTGTCAATAATCCTGTTTGAATATTCAGTGATTTTTTCTGTCAGCTCAGGAGCAGCAGGACCACCATCAGCAGCATTGTATTTATATCCTCCATACTCAAGCGGATTATGCGAGGGGGTGAGATTTATTGAAAACGCCGCGCCAAGTTCCAGTACTGCCGCCGAGAGAACGCCGGTAGTTGATTCACCGGCATAATAGATCTTAAACCCTGCTCTCGACAGCACTGTTGCGACACGGACTCCAAACAGTCCCCCTCCGAATCGGTTATCAAATCCGACCACACACCCCTTGGATTTTGCTTCACTCAGGCTGCCTACACCCAAAAAAGGTATAAGTTCAGACTCAGACTCAAGGGTTTCATACAATTCAATAATTGCTGTAGTGACAAAACAGACCGATTGGGCAAAAATATCTTTACCTAATATGCCTCTCCAGCCGGATGTTCCAATCTTCACCTTCTCAACCGGCGAGTCCCTATTCTCGGATAGTTCAGAAAAGAGCAGCTCATATGCCTCGTCAAGCGGCTGTTTCCATTGATCATTGCCACCACTTTCTCTGTTAACAAGCTCTTTAATCAGAGAGATATAATCGCTTTGAGAATGATTTCCTTCCACGACATATTTTGAGAACAATTTGTTTTTTTCTTCCAAGATATTCATCTGTCAAACCTCTTAAAACCTTGAGAAAATAACGATCCGGGACAGCTTTTCCTTGTCTTTTCACAAACCATAAAATTCTTCTACCTGTAACTGATTGCTATTCCAGGGATTTTGCCTTATCCACCAACATAACTGGGATATCATCTTTTATTTCATAAAGCAATTTACATTTCTCGCAGACAATGCCATGATCATTCTGTAACTTAACTGCGCCTTTGCACTGTGGGCAGGCAAGGATATCAAGCAAATCTTTATTTATCATTTTTACCCCTTACGGAATCAATAGCTTATTATTATAGTAAAACTTGAAGAAATACCTTACTGCCTCTTTTTTATGTAGCTAGAGAACAATAAGTGTGGATTTCTGTTCACCCATTTCTGTCAATTAATGAGCAATTCATGGACGACCGCTAAACGAGATCGTCTATTTTGTTGTATAATGATTCTCAGTCTGATATTTACCTGAATTTGAATAGGATTGCATATTATATTTTGACCGGGTTCTCTCGCCCGAATGTGCATGATCCGGACCTCTCTTTATAACTCCTTACACCCCACAAGGTGGTATAAGTACCTTGGTGGTATATGTAACCAGATAATTTTAAAAGAAAATCTTTGGTTTCTTGTTTTTTTATTACAGGGTTTCGGGAGTAAGGTACTAATCAGAGGCGGTGTCGGTTGCAGATTGTTCGAGAGAAATATGCTCTCAATTTATAAATTTGATGTCCGAGTCTACCGGCACACTCGTAGATAGAGCTGCCTTTATATCCAAGAGTATGACAAATGATTACCTCTTCATCTTATAAAACATCTGCAAAAATCGATCTTCGGAAGGCTGGAATAATAACAAAAAAAAACAGCCTTCCGGCAGAGACTTACGCAGAAAAACTGACAAGTTGGCTTAACGAAAGAGAAGTTGACGTAGCAGTAAACAAAATTTCCCCTGACCTGGACATCATAATTGTCCTCGGCGGAGACGGCACATTACTGCATATAGCAGAACAAGCCGCCAGATACTCAATACCCGTTTTGGGAATCAATCTCGGACATCTGGGTTTTTTGACAGAACTGACAGAAAATGAAACGGTAGATGCACTCAATTATATTTTAGGCAACCAGGTAACGATTGAGAACAGGTTAATGTTAAAAGCGCGTATTATAAGAGACACTGAACCCGGTGACTATAGATATGCCCTTAACGATGTAGTTATAAATAAAAATGTGGTCGATCGTATCCTCAATTTATCGACCACAGCAGACGATCAATATATTACCACTTACAAAGCGGATGGCTTGATTTTTTCATCGCCTACGGGATCAACTGCTTACAATTTGTCTGCGGGCGGCCCTCTGGTTTATCCCGGTCTGGCAACAATTCTGGTCACCCCCATCTGCCCTTTCATGCTTGGCAGTAGACCAATTATACTGCCATCCGATAAGATTATACGAACTCGTCTTGACACCAGAGATAGCGGTGAAAAAGCACAAATCATTGTTGATGGCCAACCAACCTGGATCATGAACGATAACGATCTTCTCGAAATCGAGAAAGCTGAACACACCCTGCAGCTCATAGTCTCATCGACAAGAGATTATTTCACCATCTTAAGAAATAAACTTCACTGGGGCTTTCAGGATAAATAACATCTATTTTTTCTTCTTTATGCCATATTTCTTCATTTTATACTGGAGCAGGCTTTTGGTGATGCCAAGTTTTTCTGCTGCTCTTGCCTGAACATTAACTGTATCATTAAGTGCTTTTACCAGCATTTTCTCCTCTATAGTATACAAAACATCAGCCAGACTGGTGTTCTCAGGAATCAATGGTTCAAGGTCCACGTCCTGTCCCCATTGAGACCTATCGTCATTGTATAGAGTATCCGGTTGTATATCCTCGGCCTCAATCTCATCATCACTGCAGAGTATCGCCGCTCGCTCTATTGTATTTTCCAGCTCTCGAATATTACCTTCCCACGGCAACTTCATTAAAAGGCGAAATGCATCGGGAGAAAGATTCAATTCTGATTTTCCCAAAATGATCCTGAATTTTTCGACAAAATACTCCTCCAGAAGTTTCATATCATCCATACGCTCTCTCAATGCCGGGAGCCCTATCGAAATGACATTCAATCTGTAAAAGAGATCCTCTCTAAATCTTCCGGCAGCCACCTCTTCGCGAAGGTCGCGGTTGGATGCACTCAGGATCCTCACATCGACCTCATGCGTGTTTCCACCACCAACACGTTCGAATCTTTTCTCCTGGAGCACACGAAGTAATTTAGATTGAAGAGGCAGAGTTATTTCTCCAACTTCATCTAAAAAAATCGTCCCCCCATGAGCCAGCTCAAATCGCCCTTTTCTCATAGCCACCGCGCCGGTAAAAGCGCCTTTTTCATGTCCAAACAACTCACTTTCAAGAAGTTCTTCCGTAAGAGCTGCACAATTTACCGTAATGAATGGCTGTGAATCCCTATGGCTGTTTGTGTGTATAGCTTTAGCAACCAGTTCTTTACCGGTTCCACTTTCTCCAGTAATAAGGACAGAGGCGTGGGTCGGTGAAACTTTTTCAATTATCTGGTAAATATCGAGCATCTTCGAGTTTTTCCCGACCATGCCACTGAATCCGGCCTTTCCTTTGAGCTCGTCGCGTAAACGAGTGTTTTCACGAATGAGCGCGTAGTGATCCCCGGCTTTACGTAAATTGACAATAAGCTCATCATTGGAAAAAGGTTTTGCCAGATAGCTGAATGCTCCAGCCTGCATTGCTTCAACGGCTTTATCGACCTCGGCGTATGCCGTAATTACAATTACCGGCAGATTTTTTTTCGATTCCTTGACTTTGAGCATAAACTGCAAACCATTCATCACCGGCATTTGCATATCAGTGATCACAATATCAAGATCAACATTTTCTACAATTTGCAGCCCCTCTTCTCCACCCGGTGCTGTAAATATTTCGAAACCTTCATCTTTCAGCAACTCAGACAAGACCACAAGATAATTAGGCTCATCGTCTACAATAAGAATTGACTCCACGTTCATATCGGTACCTATAGTGATAATATAATGATCATTTTAAACGGTTTTCAGAGACACGGTTTTTCATTTTTCCCAATAATTCGTAGGGGACTGTAACATTTTTCCCTCCGGCGAGAGTAGTCCCGGGTCTAATCTCACCGTGGTAGTCACTACCGCCTGTCAGTACCAGATTACATGCCTCTGCCGATCTTATCAGGATATTTCTTGTTTTTTTTGAATGGGTCGGGTAGTAGGTTTCAATTCCGTCCATACCCAGAATAGTCAGCTGCTCTATTGCCGTAGTTACATTCATATCAGAGTGTTGTATCTGTAAAGGATGTGCCAGCACCCCTATACCACCCGCTCGTCGCAGTAGGGTAAACACTTCCTCCACAGTATATAAAAAACGCGGTACATACGCTACTGCTCCCTTACGCAGAAACCGTGCAAAGGCCTCATCTATAGTTTTTACAACCCCTTTTTTCAAGAGCATCTTGGCAATATGAGGCCGACCAGTCTGCCCAACTCGAGAAATATTTCGAAGTTCCGTATCTGAAATATCTATTCCTAACTTATTTAAACGTAATAGAATATGACCATTTCTCTCATTTCTTGCATCCTGCAGTTTTTTAATTGCTTTTCTTAAAGGAGAATTATTCGGATCAAAAAGATAACCTAAAATATGGATAGTTATCCCTGAATATTTTGCACCCATTTCAATACCAGAGATCACTTCAAAGCCATCTCCTTTACATGAGGAAATAGCTTCAGTTACACCATCAACGGTGTCATGATCGGTAAGAGATATGGCACGCAATCCCTTCTTTTTCGCCAGATTCACCAAATCCCTCGGACTCATGGTACCGTCAGAATACGTTGAATGTATATGTAAGTCTATAGCCATATTTTCCTTTACTTTTGTTAATTTTATCCGATAAGTATACATGGATAACTAAAGGATACCTTGAAAAAGGTGTATTTTTTTCAATTTCAAGGATAGTACCAGTTGTACCACGAAGATGGTTGGTGTTTCGAGCCGGCCCAACCCCGTCGAGCGGGGTAACATACACTTCCGGAGAATTTCATGCACATCCTCCCACTCATTATTTGCACAGCATTGCTTTTGAGTAGCTGCGCTGGCGGGATCCCTGAGCCAGTAGATTACCCAAACTCAAAGCAACAAAAGATGCAGGCCTCACACCACTGGGAAGTACTTGCAAAAGATTTGGCAAACAGAATAAATAATGAACTGATCATAACTGACAACATAGACGCAACTGTTTTTGTAAAACAGACCTGCGGCGATGAATCGAAACCATGTGAGCCTCATCAAACCAGCAGTTTCAACGAAGCCTTTCGAGATCTCCTGATCACTAACCTGGTTGATTATGGTATCCCGACGCGCAAACATTTGACAGAGGACAGCATTGAAATTCTTTATAAGGTACAGATCGTTCAACATAATGCCGAACGTATCCGTACTTTCCAGCCCGGTATACTAACGGCGCTTTCAGCGGCAATAGTCGTATTACGCAATGCCCCGACAGAGGTTTTGATATTGGCAACCGGCGTAATGGCAGATATTGCGAATGCGAACCTTACGCAGAATGGACATTATGAAATAATAATAACAACATCTATGATCAGCGATAATAAATATCTGTTTAGAGCATCGGATATTTACTATATAAACGACAAAGATTTTTACCACTATAGAGACACAGAGGGGCAGGCGAAAACAATACAGCTCTCAACATCCGGACAAAAACACCAAACGCAATCTGATACATCAAACGAGGGAGCAGTCAAGGGACAACAATCTGCTGACAGTATTAATGGTCCCAGCCCAAAAACAGATATTTAGTGCCTTATTCGAGAAGCCCTATCATAAAAACAAGAAACCAAAGAAGATCTTTTAAAATTAAATACATGGTAACATCACCAAGGCACTTATCCCGCTCATCGGGGTTAGTGCCTTACTCCAGAAAACCAGTCAAAAAAACAACAGATAAGCGTAGACTTCCAGAAACTTAAACCACAGAGGACACAGAGAGCACAGAGAAAAAAATCTATCTCTGTTTCCTCTGTGCTCTCTGTGGTGGAATAATTTATCTTTTGGATTGTGGGCGGAGCCCACCTTAGATATATCACCATGGTACTTATAACCCTGTGCGGGGTGTTAGAGGAGATGAGTAATATGCAGACAAAGAAACAGAGATCCCACTATCGAACTATACAACCTCTTCTGCTCGGTTTGGCAGCAGTCTTTTTTTTATCCGGCTGCTCATCATTCAACTGTACCAGGTTGGAAAATCTTCTGGGCAGTAACACTGATCTCATCACTTTTTCATACACAATTGCAGATACACTCGTTAAGCGCGCCATGCCTCCCCTTATCCCAAGACACCCTGAGATGCCAATCCTTGTAACCACGCCGGTTGACAATAATGATCTCTCAGAAACCTCCCGTTTTGGCAGAATCTTACAGGAACATATAACTTCGAGATTTGTTCAACTCGGATATACAGTAAAAGAAATCAAATTGACAAGTACGCTTCAGATAAACCCGAAATCAGGTGAAACAATCCTCTCCAGAGATCTGTCGCTGCTCACAGGCGCCCAGCAGGCACAGGCAGTTTTTGCCGGCACTATTTCTCATACCGACAACACCATGTATATTTCCGCACGACTAATTAATCCGATGAACAGCAACATAATAGCGACAGATGATTATCGACTCTGCATGGACGAAAACATACTCAGAATGTTTGGTCTACAGCGCCAGGACAAGATTGATAATTCTATCAAAGAACCATCACAGCCCTTTCTAAACTCTGTTTTTTAGTTATGCTTTTAGTACCTTACTACTGAACTTCTGTAATAAAAAACAAGAAACCGAGGAATGCCTTTTGAAATTAAGTGGTTAGATATATAACCAGATCCTTCTAAAACGCACGGGGCATCCTGAAGAAGTTGCTAAAGCCGTGTTTTCCTGGCTGTTGAGGCTCTTTATGTTACGGGGGCCACTCTGAAAATTGACGGGGGATTCACCCTCGGTGGAACCAAAGTACCAATCATGCCTCCAGGAGGTATTATAATAACGCTCCAGAATTCATCAACAGTAGAGCTTCTTGGGCCAGTTGACCTATCTCCACTTGCTCTAAAGAGGGCGCTCTGTAGAGGGGTATCACATCATCGCTGCCAGCAAAGGATGCTATTTCCCTCTCGGTTGATTTTGCTTTGAGCATTCCCAAAGTCCATATGGCCAGCCCGACTACGTTCAAATCCGCCGAACCTAAATAAGCCGCCACATCATCGACAATATCTCGTTCAATCAACTCGTTCCGGTGGCATTCAGACAGCCTTCCTACCCCCCAGAGTAGCCCTCTTTGCAGCATGGGTAATTCCAGGTAATTGCCATCTTGGAGAATTTCTTCACCATCAGGTCGCATATACGACAACAGCATATGCAGATACTCCACACGCAGTTTCCTGGAATAACACATTATTTCAGCCAGGGACTCTGGTGCGCCCCAACCGATCCCGCCTGATTCGTCATTCAGGCTCCAAAGGAAACGCCTCATGACCACTCGAGCATCTTCAATTTTTTTTTCGGCCAAGCGGGGAACAATACGACCAAAACTGCATACGGAACTCCAGCGGATAGACTCAACGGGATTACAAAGTGCGCTAAAAAGGGCATTTAAGACAAGATGCTCAGGATTGGTTTCAAAGAGATGATATATTTCATCAAGGCCATTTTCTGCGAGCATTGCGAAAACATGCCTTTTAATTTTTTTTCTGCTTATTCTCCTATTTTTTATCATCAAGACGCTTCATGCCTTCCATAAGTAGTGCCATGAAGCCACCAATGACACCAAATTTCCGATCATGCTCATTCAGGCCCTGGGTAAATTTAAAACGGCCGTTATCTAAAGTTAAAATTTCATAAAAAGCATCTTTTCCCGTTAGCTGGTTGAACTGAGCGTGCATTAATTCTCCCTCTTTAAACACAACGAGGCCACGATCCCCTTCAAATTCAATTTGCAATCTGCCTGTTTTCTGGTTGGCGTTTATCATCTGACCAAGTTCTACCAACGATATATCTGAGAGCTGACCAACCATTCCGGACGCCAGTTCTTCAGTTCTCTGCTGATTCATTTTTGTGACTCGGCTGACAAGTAATTTATAGAAAAACACCTGCAGCGCAGGAAAACGTGTGAGAATATGTTTGAAATTTTTCTGTTCCATCACCGCTATTTTGCAGGAACTACCCGCCATAATTGTGATAGTAACGCGGTCTCCGGACAGAAGACTCATCTCACCGAACACTTCTCCTTTCTCCAGTTCTGCCAGGGTTGTGCCATAATCATCAATGACTTCTGCTGTGCCGGAGATGATTATAAAAAGACGGTTGCCAGGATCGCCTTTTTGTACGATCGGAAATTGCCATGGGTATTCTACAAGTTCCAGAAGAGTGGCGAGATCAAGGAGATCATCATCTGAGAGTGCTGAGAAAGTCTCAATGGTTCGTAACAACCCGGCAAAGGAACTCACACCCTTAATCTTTTCCCTTCTGTCAGCCGCTGCCAATAACTTCATCTGCGTAGTTGAGAATCCTTTCGCTTTTTTATACTCAAAGCGAATGAGTCCTATACACCCGCCGCACTCAAATTTGGTTTTCTCAACGCCTCCCTGGCTGTATCGCTCGTATTCTTCATCAGTTGAAGCAATCTGTACAAGCTTGTTTGTGAGTGTCAGACAGGCTTTCTTTCCCGTCGGCACAGTCAAATGACCCTCTTCAATACTGAATTCTTCCCGCACGTTGTACAGGGGACAGTGACTTTCTTCCGTTATAACAAAAACACCATTTCTAAACTTCATAGTTCACACGTCCACCTAAGGCAGGTAATTGAGAAAAACTTGAGATAAAACCATCTTGTAATTCTTTTTTAAATAAACCAGAAAGAGATACCACCAAAGGACTAACACCCTACAAGGGGATATATAAGTACCTTGGTGGTATATGTAACCACATAATTTCAAAACACATTACTCAGTTTCTTGTTTTCTATGACAGGGTTTCTGGCGTAAGGTACTAATCAGATCGGCCAAAAAGAAGATAGATAACGAAGCCGAGTACAATCGCACCACCAAATATTACCGGCAGGATTTTTTCTATCTGTATTTCACCTTTAACGAGCAGGGAATTCATATAAGGGGTTCCAGAAACCCACCATACTGCAACCAAGATAATTATGATTATAAGCTCTTTCCAACTCTGTTTGTACAGCATATACACAATAAGACAGGCAAATGGGACAATAAACCAGGGATTAGAAAAAAGAGCGACGATATCAACATCCTTGATCTGTTCCTGCAGATGAGTTGACTCAAACCAGTTTGCAATTTTCGTAAAAAATTCCATCTTCCATTAATTTATAATGTAATGAATGAATGTAGTGATTAAGCTACATCCTGTTTATTGCCTCCCGCCAGATGATCTATTTAATATAGATATGGCAGGCAGCTCTTAAATAGCAATAGCTCTTCAATTGCCCAAAAAGTACGTTTGATTATCGATAAGACATGCAATACTTACTTTTTCACCGACACTGTATGAAACATGTATCGTTTACTTTAACATAAATCTTTACAATTTTTCTATTTTTTTGGCCCAAAAACTCTGAAAACACTATTACCAAAACATTTCTCCTGTTTTCTATTATTGATGAACTCGTAAAAAGGTCACTCGATGTCTACGCTTATCGGAAGCCTTAGATGGCTAAGTCAAAAAGTTCGATATACAGGTAAGCGAAGACTCCGAGGCGCAGTGTTTTTTCCAGGCCCTCAACAATACATGTGGTATGTTGAGGTTCTGGAAAAACCTGCAACGAAGGAGATCGGACTTTTTACGACTCCATCATTATTCAAATTTTAACTGAAAACTCAGGCGCCCAGAGCCAACCCGGATAATTTTCAGATAGAACTCTACCCGATTTTTTTCGATTACCAATGAACAACCTTACCAAAAAACCAATATATATTTACATTCTGATTCTTACACTCTGCGCAACAGGAGGACTGCAAACATGGCGAATACTTTTCGATAATTTTGCTGTTCGCATTATACATCTGGATGGACACCATATCGGCATCATACAATCCATTCGTGAAGTCCCGGGGTTTCTTGCTTTCACTGTTATTTACATCCTTTTTCTTGTCAGGGAGCAGCGTTTTGCCGCTTTTTCTGTTCTGCTCCTTGGGTTAGGAGTACTAATTACAGGGTTATTTCCATCATTCCAGGGACTTATATTCACCACCCTGGTTATGAGTTTTGGCTTTCATTATTTTGAGACATGCAACCAGTCACTCACTTTACAGCATTTCAGTCACGAACAGGCACCACTGGTCTTCGGAAGGCTACGGGCATACGCTTCTTTATGTAATATAGTCGTCAGTATTTTTTTTCTCCTTATAGCACCATACTTTACATACACCACACTTTACCTTTTCCTGGGCAGTCTAATTATTATTATCACCTTGTTCAACCTGAAACAGCATACAGTAACTGACTCTCCTGTCCCCCAACGTAAAGAAATGATCTTTAAAAAACAGTATTGGCTTTTCTATCTTCTCACTTTTTTGTCCGGTGCAAGACGACAGATTTTCATAGCCTTTGCTGTCTTTCTTCTGGTTAAGAAATTCAGTTTTTCAATTCAGGAAATAGCCGTTCTTTTTTTGATTAACAATGTTATCAATTACTTTCTCAGCCCGTTCATTGGTAAATGTATCGTCAAATTTGGGGAACGTAAGGTTTTATCTCTAGAATACACCGCTCTTATTTTCGTTTTTCTGGGATATGCTCTTGTGGAAGATAGATATATCGCAGCATTACTCTATGTTTTTGATCACATATTTTTTAATTTTGCCATTGCCATAAGGACATTTTTTCAGAAAATTGCAAACCCTGCTGATATTGCACCAAGTATGGCGGTTGGCTTTACAATCAACCATATTGCTGCTGTTGTCTTGCCTGTCCTTGGTGGAATCCTCTGGCTGATCGATTACAGGATACCCTTTTTGATAGGTGCAGTGATCAGTATTGTCTCACTCTTGTCCGTTCAATCAATTACCGCACAACTGGCAGCAAAAAAGAGAACGCAATAATATCGTGAGCATTGTTGCACTAACCTGTTTCCTGCTTTAGTACCTTACTCTTGAATTTCTTGTTTGTTGTGATAGAAAATAAAAAGTCATTATTGAAATTAAAATCTTAGAAACACCTTCAAGGTACTTATACCCCCTTGTGGGGTGCTAATTTATGAAGCAACTACCTCTTTCAGTTATCTCTTCTATTATAAAATTATGGCCTTGATAAAGACAAATATTATCCTGATAGGTATGCCCGGCTCAGGAAAAAGCACTGCGGGTGTTATTCTGGCAAAATCACTTGGCAAACAGTTTATTGACACAGACATCCTTATACAGGAAGAGCAGCATCGAACCCTGCAGGAAATAATTGACAGTGACGGCCACATGGCTTTACGCGAAATCGAAGAGAACGTTCTGCTCAAAATCAAATGTAAAAACCATATAGTTGCTACAGGGGGAAGCGCGGCATACAGCCACCCTGCCATGACTCATCTCAAAAAAGAAGGATTTGCTGTCTTTCTTCATGCCGATCTGGATGCCCTGAAATCACGTATCAACAACTATGAAACCCGTGGACTGGCAAAACGCCCTGATCAGAGCTTTCAGGATCTTTTTGATGAACGATCAGAGCTTTACAACAGGTATGCGGATATAACTGTGAAAAGTTCATTACTTACTCAGGATCAGGTTTGTGATGAGATTATCATGGCACTTGACCGACCTCCATTTCGTCCTCTAAGCTCCCGCCTGCAAAATGAATATGATACAATAGTTATAATGGTAAACCTCTACTGCAGGAAACATCATACAGAATCTGATGTGCTCTGCCATGAATGCTCAGAATTATTGGAATATGCGAAGCAAAGACTCTCCAAATGTCCATTTCACGATCAAAAGACAACCTGTGAAAATTGTGCGGGTCACTGTTACAAAAAGGATATGCAACAAAAAATAAGGGATGTTATGCGCTACTCCGGCCCTAAGATGGTCTGGCAACACCCCGTTCTGGCATTCCGACATCTCATTGATTCCAGAAAAAAGCCTCCAGGCCAAATTAATGATGATAAATAATACACTGTTCATGAAAATAAGGAGCTTTAAATCCAATGAAAACACTTGTGACCGGGAGTTCTGGACTTGTAGGCAGTGCATTGGTGGAGTTCCTCTTTAAAAAGGGGTATTCCATTCAATGTTTACGAAGAAACACAGGAAAAGAACATACCCACTTCTGGGTGACACAATCTCCAGGGTTAGACGACGAATGCAAGTATAAAGCGGTCATCCACCTTGCTGGAGAGAATGTTGCCAATGGCCGCTGGACTTCAACCAAAAAAAAACGAATCCTCAACAGCAGAGTCGAGGGTACAAGACAGCTGGTGGACTATATTTCTCAATTGACAACAATGCCCGAAGTTTTTTTGTGTGCTTCTGCTGTTGGCTATTACGGCAGCAGAGATGCTGAGATACTTGATGAAGGAAGCAGTCTTGGAAAGGGATTCCTCGCAGAGGTTTGTGACAAATGGGAAAAAGAAACCCATCGTTTGACCACTATGGGTGTCAGGGTGGTCAATCTTCGATTTGGCATGGTTCTCAGCCCCAAAGGAGGTGCACTGCACAAAATGATTCCACCCTTTAAAGCATGTCTGGGAGGTGTCGTCGGCAGTGGAGATCAATACATAAGCTGGATAAGTATCAGAGATCTTGTCGAAGCGGTTGCATTTATAATACAAAATGAGCGTATTGCCGGGCCTGTCAATATTGTCAGCCCTCTACAGACAACTAACAGATTATTGACCCAGTCCCTGGGGAGAGTATTGAATCGTCCGACATTTTTCCGTGTTCCCTCTATAATGGCAAAAGTACTCTTTGGTGAGATGGCTGACGAGATGCTTCTCAGCAGCACCAGGGCCACGCCCAAAATGCTTCTTGAATCGGGGTATGAATACAAAGATAAATCATTGGATGAAGTTTTACGGTTTTGCACGCAAATCGATTAACTGCATAAAAAATGGGGTACCCATTCTTTACAGAACAAGTACCCCAAAATAACGCAGTAAAAATCGTACCCAGTTATCAATCCTGAGTGATTTTCCTCACAGCCTCCTCATATCTTTCCTTTGTTTTTTCTACAATTTCGGCTGGTAAAGGAGGCGAAGGAGCTTTTTTGTTCCAGTCCAGTGTGGAGAGATAATCTCGTAAATACTGCTTATCAAAGCTGGGCTGTGATTTGCCAGGGCCATATTTATCTTCGGGCCAGAACCGGGAAGAATCAGGAGTCAATACTTCGTCGATTAAGATGAGCTTACCATCGACCTCCCCCAGTTCAAATTTTGTGTCAGCAATAATTATACCTTTTGTTCTTGCGTAGTCAGCCGCCCTTTTGTATAAGGTGATACTTATTTTTTCTATCTCTTTTGCCCTTTGACTGCCAACGATCTCCTCCATCTGCTCAAGAGATATATTTTCATCATGATCCCCGATTTCCGCTTTTGTAGATGGTGTAAATAAAGGTTCAGGAAATTTTTCAGATTCAAGCATCCCCTCGGGCAGCTTAAATCCACAAACCACATTATCCTTCTGGTATGCGCTCCAGAATGAACCGGAGATATATCCACGAACAATACATTCGATAGTGAGGGGCTGAGTTTTTTTAACCAGCATGGACCGATTCACAAGCTGATCAGCATACTGTTTACACAGGTCAGGATATTCGTCAACATCAGCGGTAATAAGGTGAGTTTCGATAATATCGCCGAGCAGATTGAACCAGAACAAAGATAATTTTGTCAACACTGCTCCCTTACCCGGAATGGCATCATCCATTACTACATCATAGGCGGAAATACGATCTGTTGCCACCATAAGCAATTTATCGTCGTGGCCGGGGATACCATACATATCCCTCACCTTACCTCTATGCAGAAGTGTAAGATCAGGGAAATTGGTCGTAGTTACCGATACAATCATTTCAATTACTCCTCAATTTTCGTTATTAAAGACAACTATTTTTCATCTCTTCTAACTGGCCCATAAATACTGCACGCAGAATTTTCATACGCCGCAAGCTTAGCAGTAAGAGAACCAATTACAATTTTAGATTTTATGAGAACGGGTATTCTGCATTTATCATCGGTATACCAGATAACCGTATCACCTTTCTTGTCATAGAGCCCCTTGAAATTCATGATAGGCATAACCTCGACAGCTGAAACAGACCCGAGAGATGTTTTTTCCAGATTCTTTTTCGATACGGTGTTAACAACAACTTCCACGCGTCTCTTATCTGCAAAAGTTGGCACAATAAATTTTTCCCCAACCTCATGGCTCATCAGACGGCTGTTGAAAAATGATGAGAATTCGTTATTAACATAGCCAATGACGTGATATTCTCCTTCGTTTTTGTTGTTCTTCGTGAGCTTGATGTAGCCTTTTTTCTGATCATATTCAGTCAATCGATGAGCTTCGTAATTGTACCCTTCTTTCTGCCATACCTCGTATTTGTACGGAAGCCTCTGTCTACCACGAACATGGGTTATGTGAGTATCCTTGACAGGGTAAATATGATTTATCAGGCCACCTTCCGTTGTGATATGAGCTTTAATTTTATAGCCCTCTTCTACATCTTTCAGTTTTGTAATGTCCAGGTGAAGTTCACCGATCTTTATTCCCCCGCTCCACGAAATATCATACTCGAATCGTTCGTCTCCAGAATAGCCAATTGGAAGCAGTTTAGGATCAATAACTCCATAAGGTATATCCGGTGACGGGTTTTTTGGAGATTGAATTTCATCCCCTGCCCCGGAGGCATGGGAGGCCATAAGAATCGTGACAAAGATTATTGATAAAAAATAATTTAACACAGATTAGAGTATATCTTCAAAGGTAAGGCATGAGTATCGATTTCATCCCGCTTTATCAGGTAATCAAAAAAAACGCCAAGAGCTTTCTGTTTTTGAGTACCCAGATCGTATTCCATTGTCTGCAGATATTCGACGCAACTGGACACCGGCATCGGGATGCGGGGCGCGGCGATGCTGGCCACCTCCTTTAAGGCTTTGATCCCTTCATCTCTGCAACGCAACAATTCTTTATGTATCTTATCAGTCATTTCCTGCTGTTGCAGAAAAAATCTCTCCCGCACAGCACAAACTTCGAAAACAAATGGCAGTCCGGTTTCCCTTTTCCAAATATCACCCAAGTCGAATTGATACAGGTAGGTCGATGTTGCAACGAGTCGTAAGGCATCGTCTCCGATGGCAAGAACAGCTTTATACTCTTCAATCTTCGCAGAGCTAATATCACCAGTGGTATAGATAGGTTTAATACCCTCGAATTCTTCAAGAATTATTTTGACAAGAGCCGCAGATGTTTCGGACTGGGAACTCAAAAGAACAGCAGATTGATCCAATTGATCCAGAGGAACATGGGAAAACAGGAAGACAGAGCCAGCAGATCCGGCAGAACCATTTGTACTTATAGAAAGTCCCGATAATATCTTGTATTTATCAGGATGCAACCCGTATTCATAGCTTGATACCAGCCCTATATCAAGATGACCGCCAGCAAGTTTCTTGCTCAATACCGCTGGCGAACCGCCTACAATTTCCCAGTTCTGGTCTACAACAGTTTGTTTCCACGTTTCAAAAAAAGGTGCAGTATTTATAAAATTAACAATACCTATCTTTACAATAGTTCCTTTTGAATGTTTCATTAAAACTGTTCCTCATGGAGTTAAAATGAGTAACTCTGGCGTTAAATCTTCATGCCAGGGAGTATCCCAGTAACAATAAAAAAAGCCGGGTATTTAACCCGGCCTGCACTCAATATGAAAAGGTATCAGTCGATAAAAAATTTCAATTTTTCTCTACGACTTGAATGCCGCAGCCTGTTCAAGGCCTTTTTCTCAATCTGCCGGATACGTTCTCTTGAAACATTGAATCGTTTACCAATTTCCTCAAGCGTATATTCAGCTTTTTCACCAATACCAAAACGAAGGCGAATTATTTTTTCTTCTCTATCAGTAAGGGTTTCAAGAATATCATTGACACGACCGGATAGCTCGCGGGTCTGCACTGCATCATAAGGAGATTGCGATTCCTGGTTTTCAAGAAAATCTCCCAAAGTGGAATCATCATCACCTACCGGAGTTTCGAGAGAAATAGGTTCTCTTGAGGCTTCAAGAATGGATAATATCTTATCCATTGGTAAATTGGTCGACTTAGATATTTCTAAAGGTGTAGGTTCGCGGCCCAATTCTTTAAAAAGAGCATAAAAGGCCTTGAAAAACTGACTTCTGAGCTCTAAAAAATGAACAGGCAGGCGAATTGTCCGCGTTTTATCGAGAATTGCCCTGGTAATTGCTTGTCGAATCCACCAGCTTGCATAGGTCGAAAATTTATTCCCCTTCGTATAATCAAAACGAAATACAGCACGCATCAGCCCGAGATTACCTTCCTGTATAAGGTCAGCCAGCGTTAAACCTTGATGCATATATCGCTTTGCAATTGATACAACCAGTCTCAAATTAGCCCTGATCATTGTATCCTTTGCCACCTCAATAGATCTGCTGTACGCCTCGAGTTTGGCCTGAAGTTCGAACAGCTCGCGCCTATCCGGATACTTTTTAGCAACGCTTATTACACTGTACCTCATAAAATTGAGCTGCTGTTTTTTGGGCTTGAGAGTAGGGTCTCTCTTTTCCCATAGAGCTATTCTCTCGCACAGCAACTCAATTTCCTGAATTTTCGAGACGTCCTCTCGAATTGCCTTGATGATGGAATCGAACCCCTGACGGATCGTTTTACTGTACTTTGCTTCTTCCTCCGGGGTAAGAAGATCGAATCTGCCCATTTCCCGTAGATAAGTCGTAGTAGTCTCTTCACCTTCATGGGAATCTTCTTCAGCTGCGGGAGCCTCTTTCTTCTTTAAGGGATCGTCAACCTCATCATCTTTTTTTTCCCAAAGTTCCCCTGAAAGGGTCCGCTGCTCACCATTTTTTTCTTTCGTGACAATTTCTATAGAATGAGAGCTGAGAAAATTGAATATTTTCTCAATCGTATTGGGATCATTTATCTCATCTGGCAATAGTTCGTTTAAAGTATCAAAATTGATACAGCCTTCTTCTTTGCCTGCTTCCAGAAGACTTTCTTTAAGTTCAGGTAGCACCGATGAACCACTCCATGACTTGAATTTTAGAGACTATCCTGTACAATTACATTACACAGTTCTTTTGATAGTCTTGAGAGAACACTGACCCCCGGTAAACAGGATTAGTACCTTACTACTGAACTTCTGTAATAAAAAACAAGAAACCGAGGAATGTCTCTTGAAATTATGTTGTTAAATATATCACCATGGTACTTATACCCCCTCGTGGGGTGTTAGCACCTTCTCGAATTATGATTTCAGTGTCTATTTGACAAAAAAAAAGCTGGCGAGGAAGATCTCGCTAGCGGGTAGTATTTTTGAGAAGCGCATATTCATACTTTATTTATTGATAAAAAGCAATTTTAAAATGCACATTCAGGTAGGCTTCCAATTTCCAGTCGAACATATATTATAGCACCGAAAAAGCCATATTCAAGGTAGCATATCGCTTTTCCATGTTTTTTTCACTCACCCTAAGCCTTTAGGCCCAGCCATGCCCAAAAACCGATCCAGTGGAATTCTTGCTCATATCACCTCTCTTCCTTCCCCGTATGGAATTGGGGACATTGGTTCTTCCAGCTATGATTTCATCGATTTCCTTGTTGAATGCAACCAATCCTGCTGGCAGTTTCTGCCTACAGGGCCGACAAATAGCACTTTTGATGATTCGCCGTATATGAGTATCTCTGCATTTGCCGGGTCACCATTACTCATTTCTCCACAGCTTTTAACTGACGACGGGCTTTTTTCAAAAAAGGACCTTCACACACACCCGTCTTTTTCACCATACGAGACTGATTTCAAAACGGTAAGGCAGTATAAGACTGAAATCCTCCATCGTGCATATCAGAATTTCGATACAAACAACATTCGTAATTATCAGCTTTTTTTAAAAAATAGCAAACACTGGCTCGACGATTATTCTCTTTTTATGACTTTAAAAGAAAAATATTCGTTCAATGGGTGGAATGAGTGGCCAATATTGAGAGGTGAAAAAGGCAATGAGGAACTTGATCATTTTTTTTCATCTAATAAAGAGAGAATCAATTACTACCGGTTTGAGCAGTATATCTTTCATAGTCAATGGAAACTGTTGCGCAGGTATGCGCAAAAAAAAAATATTTCCCTATTTGGAGATCTTCCAATATACGTCAGCTACGACAGCGTAGATGTCTGGGCAAATCGTGAAATATTTTTCCTTGATCCCGAAACCTGCAAACCAACCCATGTATCAGGAGTACCTCCCGATTACTTTAGTAAAACAGGACAGCGCTGGGGAAACCCTCTATATAACTGGCGCCATGAAGATGACTCAGTAGTCGATAAACTCTACAATTGGTGGCTGAAGAGACTATCTGCCCTTTTTGAACAGGTTGATATGGCTCGAATTGATCATTTTCGTGCATTCGAGTCCTACTGGGCGGTCCCCGAAGAGGAACCGACAGCTGTTAAAGGCGAATGGGTGAAAGGCCCTGGTAAAACTTTTTTTGACAAGATTTCATCTCAACTGGGTCCTCTGAATATTGTGGCAGAAGATTTAGGGATTATTACTGCCGAGGTGGAAAAATTACGTGATGCCCTTGGCTTCCCCGGTATGAAGGTTTTACAATTTGGATTTGACGGTAATCCTGACAACACCCACTTACCGCATAATTTCACCACTCCTAACTGTGTTACCTATACGGGGACCCATGACAACGACACAACATTGGGATGGTTTTTAAGCGATAAGCTGGATGACGAGCTGCGCAGGACAATAAAAAAGACGGTCAACAGAGACTTCCGTGATAACAGCCTTATTCACCGTGATTTAATGTATCTTGCACAGTCATCTATCAGTCAGATGACTATTTTTCCCCTGCAGGACATTCTCGGTTTCGGCAACGACTGCAAAATGAACAGTCCAGGAGTACCCACAGGGAACTGGAAATGGCGATGCAACAGTGAGTTTCTAACATCCGATATTGCCCAAAACCTGCAATACTCAACTCGCCTTTTCGGTCGCGGAAGAAAAAATCACTCTTAAAACAAACTATTGACAAGCCACGTAGTGTCAGTTATAAAACTTCCACAATGGCCCCATCGTCTAGTGGCCTAGGACACCGGCCTCTCACGCCGGGAACAGGGGTTCGAGTCCCCTTGGGGTCACCAAGCAAATTCAAGGACTTAGCCGGTTTTGGTTAAGTCCTTTTTTGGTTTTGGGTGCGCATAGGGTGCGGATGGGTGCAGCATGGTATCCAGAACATCCACTGGTTTTTCGGCATTTCCTTTCAGTAAATGACCATAGACATCAGCGGTTACTTTGATGGAACTGTGACCGAGTTGGTCACGGATATACACCAGATTTACCCCGGTAGATATCATGATACTTGCGTAAGTATGTCGAAGATCATGGACTCGAATCTTTCTTAGTTCAGCAGCCTTGAGTATCGGATAGAACACATCCCTTCGCCATGTGTGATAGTTCAGCGGACGGGTAGGATCTTTCACTCCACGGAACAACCAGTCCTGGCTAATACTCCCCCTTCCCTTCTGAAGTGCCTCCTCCGCTCTGACTTTTTTAAGACCACGCAGACATTCTACAATCTGAGAAGGCATATCAACCCTTCTGTCCTGGCCATTTTTCGTGCTGTCCTCGATCCTGTTCCGAACAACATTTCTGCGAATCAGTAATTCCCTCTCGCCGAAATCTACATCACTCCACTTTAGCCCTACTGCTTCGCCGATCCTGCACCCGGTAGACACCAGAAGCAAAACAAGAGGATGGTAGAAAGGTCTTTTTTTATTAAATGTATCAAGAAGAATATTCAC
>CAXMTO010000373.1:0-11300 GCA_964196355.1 uncultured Myxococcota bacterium | reverse complement strand
GCATAACGCGTTTACCGGCGGTTGGCACCGGGGAATGCAGGCAAGCGTTGTGCGATAATCGCGCCCATGCGAAAAAGAACCAAAATAGTTGCAACGCTCGGCCCGTCAACCGACGACCCTAAAATTCTCGGAGAGATGATGGGCGCGGGCCTCAATGTCGCCCGCTTCAATTTTTCTCACGGTGACCAGGCAGAACAAAAGGAGCGCCTCCTGCGATTGCGTAAAGTTGCGCAAAAGAATGATCGCGTGATTGGCGTGATTGGCGTGATTCGCGTGATTCGCGTGATTGGTCGTGGCGTTAGAATGAACGGGAAAGAAATCGTTTTAACGACTAACTTACTGAAAACTTAATTATATCCAACAAACCAAGGGGGGGCCAACCGGCTCCCCCTTTTTTTGTAGGTTTGCACATAGTATTAATTTTTATTTATTCTCCGGAAAGGGAGAGAGCTATCTCCAAATCAAGGGGCGTCACGGTTAGACGAATCTCGCTTAACAAATTTCTTAAACGCATAAGAAAGGCAGGGTTCAGAAACAGCCCTGCCTTTTCTGTCTCAAGACCCCAGGTTGCTGCTATACATTGAAAGTCGTGAATCATTCCTAATATATCAAGATGTACGATGGATATGTTGAGCGTAATCTTGTGTGACAAAACTCAAGATGTTGGCAAGAAAGATGAACTTTATGACTACCAGCCAAACCTCCACTTTCATAATTGCTTTGAAGTGTACTTTCGCAAGATCAAGTTGTCGGATTAGATTAACAGGTGGAAGATTTTTAAGCGGACTATTAAAATGAGCGCAAAAAAGCCTTTGCTGGCAATCGCATATAGGTTTCAAAAAGTCTGTGGTCGTCAAAAGGTGCCTGGTCGAAGTAGATCAACTGAGTGTTTCTCTGTCGAGGGTGGCCAGCATGAAAAAGACCGGAGGGTGCTAATAGAGTGCATTCGAGCCGATCGGCCTTCCTAACAAGTCCGTTTTCATCGAAGAGACTTATATGATAATCGTGGAAAGGAAGGTTTTCGAGGTTATCATAAGGCTGCAATTGGTAAAATTCTTGTGGAGCCTCAAGATCGGCTGGTTCCATTTTTCCAACAGGCCTTATGGTTTCAAGGTGATGTTTTCCTGCTGAATAATAGGCTACTGATTTTTGACTTGGGTTGTCTTGGAAAGAGAGTAGCTCAGGGATGACAACATCAATTTTCCCGGGTATTTTGTTTTCGAGATGAAAAGATTTTCCATCAAGTTTTTCAGGATATTCTTCTCTGCTCCATTTTTCCAGGCGCTCAGTAGGGAAGACCTTGTAGTAGCAACCACAATTGGCGACAGAGTCAAATAGCAAAGGACGATTATCTTTGTTAAGACTGATTCGTAGGGTCCAACCGTCCATATGGCCGGCTTCCGGATCAAATTTGCGGAGTTTTGGATGTTCTGGATGCCAACGGGTATAAACCAGTTGCCGGATGACATCATCTCCGTATTTTTTCAGGTCCACATAAGCATATACGGTCGGTTTTCCTGTGTCGACCATTGGAGTGGCATCATTGATATCAGAACCATCCATCCAGACCACACCAAATCGATCTATTTCAGGGTCGTATGTGGGGTCGGATGCTTTTTCCAGAACGAAAATTGGAGCGTAATATTCCAGCAAGGACCAATCATCTAGAAGCAGAGCAGGATCAATATTTTTAGATTCTCCCTCAGGGTAGAAAACTGTCCGTTCACTAAATGCGGGGATATGGGGATCCCTATCCTCGGTCTCGGCGATATACCATATCCATGCATAAATGACCGGAACCAGGGGGGCTGTAGAGAGTAAGCGAGTTGCTCGGCCCCTGGTGAGGATGGATTTTTCAACATTGTCCAGAAAATAATTCCAGTATGCATCAACCTCGGCTTCATCTTCCAGAGAAGATAATCCGTTCAGCTCTTTTTTAAATTCTTTGTTAGCATGTTTACGGTAGGCATTTATGAAACGTTCTCTGACATTACTCCCGGGTACATTTGGATCAAGCAGGTCATCATCATCCCACTCTTTTTCCTCCTGGGGATGGACGGAATAAAAAAAAGTGGAGAGAACTGATTCCGGCAGCTTATTGGCCTCATCTGAAACGACTTTTTCATTAAGGGCAAAGGCGTCTTCCAGGAACGATTTGATAAAATATTTTTTTGCAGTGATGCCTTGAAGTTCTTCATATAATTCAACACGTTCGAGAAGATACCGATCCACCTTCATATGTTCAAATCCTTCGATGCTTAAATAGCGGGCATCGCCCACTTTTTTTTCAACAATCAGCCTGTCTGGAGGATCAAGAGCAGAAGATCGATTGTGGGGAGCAGGGAGATCCGTACGGGCACATCCGCCCATCACCATCAATAGTAAGAATGTTTTGAAGAAAAATGACCGGTAATATATGGATTTCATTAAGCTCTCTTTTGGACTTTTATTAACTTCGGGGACTGCCATACCCCCAAGCGTTTTATGATTTTCTGACGACTTCATACTGCATTTTGCAAACAAATAACAGGCAAAGATAATCGAAAAGGATGCAAATCCTCCGATTAGTTTTTTATAAGTATTATCAATAAAGAAGTTTCGCCCCTTAGCTACGCCAAAAGAAATAAGGGAAGATCATGCCAGGTCTGCCAGAATGTGACCGGTAAAATTCGCTCTGTCACACTTTATTAAATATCCATTATATTCTGCAGGACAACATCCGCAATCTCATGCTCCTTTCCCAGAAAAAAATGATCCGTTCCCTTTACCGTTAGGTGGTTTATTGTCAGGTCATACTCATTCTGTTTCTCCAGAAGTGTGTCGTTTTCAGCTAAAATAGAGAAGATCGGTTTACTGAAGCTATTCAAGGCGGAGAAATTATGTTCCGCCAGGGGAGGAGTAATGGCAGTCAACGAGCAGACATTGTCAGTAGCTGCCTCAAGGGCTATATAAGCGCCAAAGGAATACCCGACAAGATTGACTGATTGAAAGAATTTTCGACTCCAGGTAAGTACCGTAGCAGTATCCTCGATAATTTCCTGAAAATCTCCTTTACTGTCCAATCTGTTCCAATATTCAAAAAGAGGAAGGTCCGGTTGGGGATTGGCGCTTTTCCCAACAGCTCTATAGTTATAAAGCAGAACGGGCATTTGAGCGCAGACCCTTGATGTAATTGCCTGCACGACATTATTGTCCATGTTGCCCGCCAGCAGGGGATGAGGAGGACAGATCACCATCCCCTGTTTTCTGTCCTGGTTCTCCTGATAATAAAAACGTCCCTCAAGATTACCGATGGAGCAAGGTATCATTATCTCCAAATTATGGAACTTCCCGGACATTAATACACACCTTGATTGATTTGAGCCAGCACCTGCTGCAATGGTTTGACGTGCATAAGCGCTCGACAGTTGCTTCCGACAGCGTAACAGGCGCTGTCACGCTCAACAAGATTGATGATGAGAAAGGAGGCGTCGAGCCGGTGAAGCACGACTCTACCCTGATCCAAAGGAGGTTGAACAATTTTCAAATCAACCGCTCCATCTGGTGTTGCTGTGAGTGGCACAAGCTGCAGCCATAGTGCCTGGTCTTCAACAAAAAAGACCGAATCTTCCCCAGGATTCGGAGCATTTTGTTCAAAAATTACGCCAAAGAGGCTGTTTCCGTATCCAGGCAGGATAACTGCGTTGCTGTACATCTCTTTTAACCTGGCAGTCAGTTCGGCATCTTGAGTCATTCCTCCTGTGTGGATACCGAGGATACGCTGGCGCTGCTCACTATTCATTCGCTCTCCAAGTGCAGTAAGGAGGACCGGGGTAGTGAAAATGGTGTTTATCTGCTGGGAGCTGATAATGTTTGCCGCCTGGTCAAGTACATGGTCAAAATAGAGGGTGAATCCGAGAGAATCGGCCTCCTGTTTTCTGAACCAACGGACATCGCAATCTACGGAGAAGGGTTCCAGACTTCCCACAGACCTGGCCATTTCCCGTGCAGAATGTGCAATTATATGAGGCCCGCCAGGTCCAATAAAAAGCCAATTTCCCTTTTGGGGGAAAGAAAACTTTTTCACTGCCTTCAGCCAGGGAGCGATAAAGGCATTATGAAATTCGTTCTTTGTGAAGACTCGGCGACACGGGGTGCCGGTAGTGCCACCGGTCTCGGAAAGAATCATTTTCGGGAGCCTGTGCAGCAGGGATCTAGGGATAAAATCTGTCAAAGGCCGGGTGCGCAACGAGTTAATATCCATTGGACCAAGAAGGTGAAAGTCCCGGGCGGATCGAATTTCTTTCCTGACATCAAGGCCCAGACCTTTTTCATGATCCAGCCAGTATGGCGTGCCTGAATCAGCATCAAAATGAAGAGACAGAACTTCTTTTATAATTTTATTAGCTATCATCTTTTTTTCCGAAAAGAAGCAATGCGGGAAGTAACAGGAGGTCACAATATATTGCGAGCCACAACGACATACTTATAAGCAAACCAAAGTTTCTTAATGGCAAAAATGGGGAAGCAATAAAACCTAAAAAACCAGTACCAGCTACCAGGGTGGTTGTTATCATAGCCGGGCCAACATGGCTGAATACAGCCTGCAGTCGCATGGCAATATCTGAATATTCCTTTGTTTTTTCTTTCCAGGAATGGAGAAAGTGAATGGTGTCATCTACCACGATACCAAATATAATACTTGCCACCGTAACAGTAGCTACGCTTAAGGGGATCCCGGCCCATCCCATAAGACCAAGAATAAGGAGAACAGGAAGAAAGTTCGGAATAATGGCCAGCACCCCAAGGCGTGCGGATCGCAGCACCAGCCCCATGATAAAAGAGATCGACAAAAAGGCAACACTGAAACTTGTTATCAGCGTGGTAAAAAGTTGTTTTTGACCCCTGGTATAGAGAGGGACTGAGCCGGTTACATAGGGCTCTTTCTGGGTGCCAAATTCATTCTGAAAAAAATCCTCTGTTTGCTCAACAAGCTCAAGGGTTTTTTCCGAAGCAAGTGTACGGGTCAGAATGGTAAGCCTTTCCACATCTTCACTAATATAGTTCAGGCCAAGAGAAATGGGCATGGGAGCACCATGCTCAGTGGCATCCGGGACTGTTATCCCACTGGCAAATGAATAAAAATAATGGGTAATTTGCGGATGACTCCTACTGAAATTTTTAAGCTTTTCCTGTAGGTCATCTGGGGAAATATTTTTTTCTGCCAACTCGATTTCGAAAGGAGTGAGCCCTACACCATGACCTTCAATTGCCAGATAACCACTCCGGACAATTGAATTTTCCATAAAAAAGTCAAGAATATACGATCCTCTCTGCAGGCGGATTGCTCCCACAACAGCAAGTATAACAACCAGGGAAAGAGTCAAGAGAACAGCCCACTTCCACTTTTCCAGAATCCGTACCCATCGTGCTGGGTCAGCTTTTTTATATGGAGTTGCTGCAGGGACGAAAAAAGGGGGCAATAGCAACAAGGAGGTGACAAGAGAGAATAGAGAACCGACTGCGCCCCATATCCCGAGTTGTTGTACTGGCTGATATGAACTCAGGGTCAAAGAAAGGAAGCCGATCATTGTGGTCAGCCCGGAAAGAAGACAGGGAGGAGCTACCTGCGCAAAGATATCCATGGCTTGCTGAGAATGATCCTGTTGTTTTTTGGTCAGGAGATGGATGGCATGGGACATCCCGAGTATCATCGTGAGTGGAGGTAAGGCCAGAAGAATCATGTTGAGCCTGACTCCTGCCAGGGCCATGATGCCGGTGAGTTGCAGGCCGGGCAGTAAACCGCAGGTCATAATTAAACCGATATTCCTGGCCTTCTTCAAGATGATGACAATGCCGGCAAACAGGATAAAAATAACAAGGGGAAAAAGAGTCTGGGTGGAACGGGCTGAAAGGGTATCAAGCTGATCAGTGAGGAACCAGACCCCCCCGAGGTGATAGGTTGTAGGGGATTGGCCAAGTATTTCCTTCACGTTTTGAAGCAGGGAGGAAAGTTCGCCGGGGCTGCTTCCGTGGCGGGGGATAATGGAAATTAAATTCGCCTTGCCACCGGTAACAGGTTCCACATCTATTTCATGGACAAAGTCCACGCCTTTAATGTTTTTCATCCTATCAGCAAGGAGCTTGTCGTGATTTGATGATGCACTTGGAAGATAGATAAAGAGTGGATCTGCTATTTTGTATTTTTCGATAAATTTTTGATATTGTTGCCAGTGCGGATCATTATCGCTTTGCCAGACGTCAAGAGAATTATCGATTTTACTCTGCATGGCCCAGAACCCTAAAAAAAGAGTCATAGCGGCGAGAAAGGCAAGGGCAAGGAGACGGTGATCATGGATATATTGCCCGACTTTTTTGAATCTTCTAGAGTCCATTGTTATTTTTTCCCAATAAAAGATGCGACCCAAGGCGCGATAAATTTCAGGCCGGCAAAACCCATGGCGTGGTTGACCCTGTTTTTGACAAGCTCTGTGGGGCCCTGGTTCAAAATCGTATCGAGTGAGGAAACAAAATAGTCCAGGTCCTGTTCTTCTATGATGAGGGGCGGATAGACCCTGAGAACCGAGCGGTTGTTCAGCATGAGTGTTCCCAATATGCCGAACTGTTTGAGTAAGGCAGAGGCAATCATGCCGGGTAGGTGTTCTTTTAATACATTTTTGAGACCTGGTAGATGGAGAGGCAGGTAATTTTTAGCCTGGTTGATAACCTCTTCATTAAATTCAATACCGATCATCAAGCCTCTTCCCCGGACCTCTTTGATCCATTCGCTGTGTCGGGATTGAAGATTCCTGAGATCTTTAATGAGTTTCTCCCCAAGCCTGGACGAGCGTTCCGCCAGGTTTTCATCAGCATAGACCTCAAGTGCTGCCATGGCTGCGGCACAGGCCGTAGAACGCCCACCAAAGGTAGATGTCTGTACAAGGCAGTCATGGGGATTAGCATACGCAGTTTTAAAAACTTTATCCGAACAGATCGTAGCCCCTATTGATGCCATTCCTCCACCGAGAGATTTGGCAAGTGCCAGAATATCCGGAACCACATTTTCATGCTGGCAGGCAAAAAAATCACCGGTGCGGCACATGCCGGTTTGTATTTCATCGAGGATCAGGAGTACACCGTATTTATCACATAGATGCCTTGCGTCCTGAAGGTATCCGGCAGGGGGGACAATCACTCCTGCTTCGCCCTGGATTGGTTCCAAAATAACGGCAGCGATCGAGGAATCACTGTCAGGGGGATGCGTCTTTAAAGTGTTTTCAAGGGCTGTAGAATCACCATATGGCACAGCGTATCCCGGCAACAGAGGGAAATATTCTCTCAGACGGGGTGATCCGGTAACCGACAATGCGCCAAGGGTTTTGCCGTGCAGGGAGTTTTCAGCATACAGAAAATGGGAGCGTTTCCCTTTAAAATAACGGGCGGCAAGCTTTAAGGCAGCCTCAACAGCTTCTGTGCCGGAATTGCAGAAATAGAACTGGTTGAGGTCACCCGGAGTTATCAGGCTGAGATTATGGGCCAGGTAAGCAGCATAAGGAGACAGGAGTTCTTTGGACAGGTCAACCCTATATGTATTAAAAACATGGAGTATGGCCTCCCGCACCCTGGGGTGATTGTGGCCCAGATTCAAGGCACCATAAGAAGAGACAAAGTCGAGGATTTTCTCACCATTAGAACTGGTAATAACAGCACCTTCAGCTCGTTGCGGGTTAATGGCAGTATACTCGCCCATTTCAAGCAAAGAAACCAAGCCGGGATTAATGTGTTTGCGGAAGAGGTCAACAGCCTCAGCATATGGCCGTTCTGGTACCTCATTCACTCTGACCATGTTTTCTTTCATACTGTTTTCTGGCTACATATAAGGATATGTTCTAAAGAATTCTTCCAGAGCTGTTGCTGTACGGAGAGCCTCCCGGGTGTCGCCTTCTATTGCAATCTGCCCTTTGAAAAAACCTTCCTGGGGAGAATAACGTCCGCAAACAACATCAAGAAAGGCCTTGGCCCCCACTGTGTATCCAAAAATGCCCTCTTGACCTGGAGTAATTGACATAAGGCGGCCCTTACTGATTATGATGCTCCAACTATTGACATCCTGTACCTTGAGCCAAAGCGAGGCATTGAGGTTCATAAGATTCTTTATCAACGGTTTGCCAAAAAAATCAGGGAGATAACAAGAGAAATAATTTTCTACTTTCTCTGTCTGTCGTTCACTGTCTTTCTTTTCAATGATTTTGCTTATTCCTTTCTTTTGTGCCAGGAAAAGGGAAAAGGCTGTCATCAATTCTTCGGTATTCAAGCTGGGTAGAACATGTGGCCCCAGCATTTCCTCAAGGTTTCGGCGATCAAAAGAGAGAGAAAGAGCCATGTAATCATTATACTTTTTGGTATTGCGTGCAATAAGTTCTTCCGCGGCTGTCTGAGATTTTTCTATGAATTCATCGGCATCAGCATAACGGACGACCTGTCGACCAAATACATCGTTAAAAATTTCTTCCAATATTCGGTTAGGAAAGGGCTGTTTAGAAACAAGGTGGAAGGTCCGCGAATTGATGTTCTTGCAGCATGATAAAGAAAAAAGCGTATCCGCAACCCTGTCATTGAAAACAAAGGGCAGGGCTCCCAGGCGACTCCCGACAACCCGTATGACGTCGAGATCAAGGTTTCGGCGCCTGGCTGCCAGCAAAACACGCAGTACTGCATCGAGAAAGGTAAAGGGGCCAAAATTTTTCCCCGAGGCTTCATTGGGGCTCCGTTCCAGGATAATACTCGGCCGGTATATAGTAATGGGCACCTGACCTGCTTCCATGTGATCATGAAGAATTCTTTCACCCAGGAATTTACTCTCTTCATAGAAATTTCTGAATTTCTGGCCATGTTGCAGTGAGTCTTCCTGGAAGGTTTTGGGATAGCGACCACACACAAAGGCCGTACTGACATGGTGGAGGTGGGCTCTGCTTTCACACGCAAACAAAAGTATATTTTTCACACCATTGATGTTGGTCGGTGTGTATTCATCGAGCGACTTACCATTAAAGTCGGTCCGTGCTGCCAAATGAAAGACAGCAGATGTTTTTGCCGCAATATCTTTATAGGTCTCTGGAGTTAGACCAAGCATTGGCTGAGAGACATCACTCTTGTACCAGGACACTTGGCTCTGATATTCAGGGAATATGTCCGACTGTGGTTCTCGGCAGAGAATGATAATTTTTCTGCCTTGGGTCAGGAGCTTCCGAGTCAGCTGTTTGCCAAGCACTCCTGTTCCGCCGGTAACAAGAATATGTTCTTTCATTTCTTTACTACCTGTTTTGCAGCCTGTTCTAGCCATGCCCTTTCTGCAGATACAGTTTCTGAGGCAGAGGGTAAATGTTTTACCAATTGCCGGAGATTCCGCTCCATGTTTTTGATGTATTTTTTGCGGAGATCAGGAGAACCCCAGTTAACCGCACGGCTACTCCATTTTAGACAATGACCGCATTGCTGACATCCCATGCGACAGTCAGGCTCTGTTTTTGCAAAAAAATCAAGAAACCCATCCAGCTTTGCATTATCGAGAACAATATCAAGTTCATCCAGCAAGGATCCATCCTCACATTGACGAAACTGCTGCCAGTGCGGCCAGCCGAGCAGGTCCAATAAATTCCCGGTGAATTCTCGGCTCAGATAGGCACGACTAAGCCTGAGTATTTCTTCTGCGGGCAATCCACGTCCGGCAATCTTGAAAAATCTGACACCTATATTTTCCCATAAGGGCAAATCTTCCGGACGTATCCAGGGACTTTTGAGAAATTCTCCATCTCTTTTTAATTTTTCAAGAAAACACCAGTTAAGATAATACTGGTTATAGGGAGTTCCAGTTGCACTGCGCGGAGAGCTTTGTGAGCCAAAAGCAGCCACGGAGTAATGGTTGTATTTATAGTGGCATTGATAGAGGCATACTGTATTGACGATAATTCCAAGAGGCAGGGGACTGTTTTGAACGGCGTTTTTCAGGAAATGAAAATCGCGGTTGACTTCTACATCGAGGACTACGCGCTGAGCTCCTGCGTTATGAAACTGGTCAAGTCCGCGCATGGCATTGACATAGCCGATGGTCGACACGACTATTTCAAGTTCAGGAAAGCGGCTGTGGATAATATCAACAAGATAGGGGATTGTAACGGTCACACTCGTGACGCCACTGTCCACTAAAAAAAGTAAAATATCTTCAAACTCTACGCGGCCTTGGTGAGTATATTCGAAATTTGCATAACTTGGGGCATTGAAAAGATAGTTAAATGAAATACCTTTTAGCCGGGCTTCGCGTACGTGACTTTGAAACTGTTCTCTGGTTACATTTGGCAGATATTTGGCTGGCCGGGCGGAATTAAAAGAGGATTGTTGAAATGAACCATAAAGCTCAAAAATTCTGTTACCGGAGTCAGCATATTGCGAATTAAGTATGGCAACCTCATCAAGAAAAGCGCTGGTAAATGTTGTCGGAATGGTCAGTTGAATCATTTTGGTATGTTAAAAGTTTTGTAGGTTAATAACTGCTAAAAAGGGTAATCGATTGCGATTGTTTTCGGATCAATTCGGCTTCGTATGGATTCTTTGGCAAGTCAGCGGCGTTCTGTCCTCGAATGCGCCCACCCCTGCAGATCGTATGGGGGGTGATATGTCAAGAAACAAGTACAATAGAACTTTACCTTTTTTTTGTTTTTTTTTATACAATTATTGAAAACTCTTTTTGGGGAAAAATACAAACAGCAAATACAAAAGCAACATACCAATTTTCTATTCTTATGAAAACCTATCATAAGAAAGTTGGACTTTAAACGTGAATTTCAGGTGTTATCTGGCAGGGTAATATGGGACAATTATCAGGACTAAAAATACTTCCAAAATCATTTGATATGTCCTGCGAATCACACCTTTCAAAAGTGAAAATGTCTGTTGATATGTCTATCTATCAAAACTCGTGAATCATTCCTGAAATATCAAGATTGCCAGTGGATATATTGAGTCAGAGTTTTGTATTACAAAACTCAAGATGTTGGCAAGTAATGTTGAATTTGAAATATTTGCTAAAACCTCCGGGTGACTGAGGTGATGAATGCCTCGCGTGACCCGATGAAACCGTCATACTCCAGGGTCCACGACCAGCGTTTGTTAATATCCCAGTTGTAGCCTAGCAGCAGGTTCCATCTGTCCTTGTTGATCTGATCGATGGTGTAATCGATGATAAGATTCTCTTCAGGGGTGGATACAGTTCCGGAAACAGTCAAGTCGGTCTTCAGGTAATTGCCGCCTGCAAACAGGGCCAG
>CAXMTO010000372.1:0-4363 GCA_964196355.1 uncultured Myxococcota bacterium | reverse complement strand
CCGTATAATCAATATTGGCTTATCCGGCGGACTCGAAACTCCAATCAAATTTGATGATCTGGTGTGGAAGAGTGTGTCACTCATTAGTGGACTGGGACAGGCCGGGAATGTATCAGACGCGATGAAGCTTATCGAAACTGGAAAATTCCCCTTTGAAAAGATCAACAGTCATACATACCAGCTTGAAGAACTCCCACAGGCACTCAAAGACACCGAGGAACGGCCAGCCGGCTTCATTAAAGGGTCAGTGGTTTTCTAGGGTCCCGGTGATAACATGCCAGTGCCAGGAATCTCCTTCTCACTCCAATTATAGGGATTTATCGGAGACACTCCCTCTTATTCCCGAGCATTTTTTCTATTGCTTGAAAGATACCATCTTTTTATGTAGACTCTGCCCCACGTTGTCACAGCAGATTACAGATGGTCACGAAAAGGCGCAGTAAGACTCATTTTAAATAGAAATAAACCTTTGTAACTAGAAACGGATCGTTGTCATGCTCAATCAACCAGGAGGAATTTTATGAAGAGGATATTAGTTCCGTTGTTTGCAGTGCTGTTTGTGTCCTGTGCTCTTCTCGCCCAGGCTGCTCAGGTTTCGAAGGGAATTCATGTGGGCAATGCCGGTTCTTTTACCGGTGATGCTGCAGCGCCCTGCATGGAAATTTATAATTCATCCCAGCTTGCCGTAGATGAGTGGAACGCCAGAGGCGGTATCCAGGGGGTTCAAATCAAACATGTCATGGGAGATGATGCCCTTGATCCGGCTCAAGGTATCAAGGTTGCCCGAAAATTTACCTCTGATGAATTGATGTATGGCGTTATTGGCCCTCCGGTCAGTCACATTGCCCAGGCCTCACTCAAAATTTACGGGCAGGATGATCTGGCCTGTATAACCACCGCTGCTTCAAAACCGGAACTCACAGAAGGAGGCTACAAGCATTTCTTCCGGGTGAACGCCAGAAATGATGCCCACGGATGGAACACAGCTCTTTTTATTAAAAATAATCTCAAGGCCAAAAAAGTGGCCATATTGAACGAAAAAGTTGCCTATTGTGAGAATATGGCGCAACAGACCATCAAGGGACTTAAAAAACTTGATATCACGGACATCATGAACGAGACAATCGTGGCCGGTTCAAAGGATTTCTCAGCAGTTCTCACAAAGGTAAAGGCGTATAAACCGGATGTACTCTTTTTTATCGCAACAGCAGCTCCCGATCAGGCTATTGGTGTCAGGCAGGCAAAAGAGCTTGACATAGATGCCATTTTTCTTGGCAGCGAAGGAGGCAGGGATAAAAAGGACTTTATCGAAGCATCCGAAGGTGCAGCTCAAGGCGCCTATGTCTACCATTTCAGCCCGGATATATTCTCAATTGAGGAAGCGGCAGGTTACGTTAAGAGCTATGAAGAAAAATACGGGTCTCTCAGCGGCTTCGGTCCACCGGCATATGAGGCGATGAACATCCTTTTAGGCGCTATTGATCTGGCGGCTCAGGATGGTGACATTTCCCGACAGGAAGTTATTGCAAACCTTGCTGCAATTAAAGATTACAGGGGAATCCTTGGTTTTCCTATCAGCTTTGACGAAAAAGGCGACCTCCTTGGCGGTGCCACATACTTTTTCAAGGTTAATGGAACCGAATTTGAGCAGGTTACCGTAATGACCGGCAATTAGTACCTTACTCCTGAACTTCTGCAATTAACAACAAGAAACCGAGTAATGTCTATTGAAATTATGGTGTTAGATATATCACCATGGTACTTATACCCCCTTGTGGGGTGTTAGTCCTCTACCCACTGAACAGGATGGAATCAGAAACAGGTGCTGAAAATCAGCACCTGTTTCGGTCGTTATACGCATGGAAGATATTTTCGGTCAGCTTTCCCAGCAGCTAATAAACGGGATTACCATTGGTGGTGTTTACGCCCTTATTGCTATTGGCTACACCATGGTGTACGGCGTTCTGTCGATGCTCAATTTCGCCCACGGCGAACTCTATATGATCGGTGGGTTTACCGGATGGTGGGTGTTGCAGATATTTTCTGTCAACCACATACCGGTCATGAATGCGGCACTGCTGATTTCCCTTATGATTGTCATTTCGATGGGGGCTTCGGCCCTGCTGGGTCTTGTTATCGAACGAATCGCCTACCGGCCGCTCCGTAAAGCACCTCGAATGAATCTGCTCCTCAGTTCGCTCGGTGTATCGATCTTCATCCAGAATTTCATCCTCTATTTTCAGGGAGCAAAGGTCAAGGTCTTTCACATTTCTCAACTGATACCGGACGGGCTGAGGACCTTTCATGTCGGTGGGGTGGTAATCTCCTTCATGCGGGTGCTGGTGATCGTGGTCTGCTTTATACTGATGATATTGCTCACCCTGATCATAAAAAAAACTGCCATCGGAAAATCGATCAGAGCAACAGCCCAGGACATTGAAGCTGCCGCCTTCATGGGTATTGATACCAACAAGGTCATTGTCAGCGTTTTTCTAATCGGCTCTGCCCTGGGTGGTGCCGCCGGAGTCCTGGTGAGTATGCTGTTTACCCAGGTTGATTATTATGTCGGACTCCAGGCAGGGCTGAAAGGTTTTACTGCGGCTGTCCTGGGAGGAATCGGCAGTATTCCGGGAGCCATGGCGGGCGGTCTGCTTCTTGGCGTCAGTGAGGCTTTGGCCGTCACCTTTTTCCCTTCAGCCTACAAAGATGTGGTGGCCTTTGTAATTCTGATTGCGGTACTCATTTTCAGGCCCCATGGGTTGTGGGGAGAAAAACTCCGTGAAAAAGTTTAGTCTCCCCATAAGCTCAGGGCCAAATGCGTTTTTTCTTGTCCTTTTTATCTTGTCCCTGACAATCGTTCCCAGCATCTTACCTAACAATTACTGGCAGAGTGTCTTCTCCATTACCGGTATCTATGTCATGCTGGCGCTGGGGTTGAATATTGTTGCGGGATTTACCGGCCTGCTGGATCTTTCCTATGTCGCTTTCTGGGGGATCGGCGCCTACAGTTTTGCTTTTTTATGTTCTGATCATTTTGGTATTCATCTGCCTCTCCTGGTTGCGCTTCCACTCTGTGCCCTGATAACCATGGTCTGCGGATTTTTACTGGGCCTGACCAGTATTCGCTTGAGAGGTGATTACCTGGCCATCGTGACCCTCGCCTTTGCACAGATCTTCAAGATCCTGCTGCTCAACCTTGATACCCCGGTCAATATTACCGGTGGAGTAAACGGCATTTATTCCTTTGATGTAATCAAGGTTTTTTCCGTCAAGATCATAACCCCTGAAAATTATTCGACGCTTATCTGGAGCTGTGCACTTGTAGTCTTTATCGTCTCGTACCGGCTCAGGGATTCACGAATTGGCAGGGGCTGGAATGCTATTCGCGAGGATGAACTGGCAGCAGATTCCATCGGAATCAGTACTGCCAGAATGAAGCTCTATTCCTTCGCCACCGGCGCCATGATTGCCGGATTTGCAGGGGCGATATTTGCCTCCTTTCAGGATTCGGTTTTTCCAAATAATTTTGGTTTTCAGCAGCTGGTTGTTGTCTACTGTATGGTGATAATAGGTGGTCTCGGAAACATCTACGGAGTGATCGCGGGAGCAGTCGTCCTGTCCATTCTTCCTGAGGTACTGCGCGAGTATGGCGGATTGCGGATGATGATCTATGGGGCGACACTGGTTGGGATCATGGCCATAAGACCCCAGGGACTCTTTTCCGCAATTCCCGGATTCAGTAAAATTACCAGGCGACCGGACAAGGAAAAAACCGGCAAGCTGCAGGCTTCAACAAACCTCTATTATGACGAAGAAGACAGCGATACCGGTCTTGTTCAATTTACAAAAACAGATGAGAAAATCCTGGAAATCAGTGGTTTATCCCTCAATTTTGGCGGAATCACGGCCATTGACAGTCTTGATCTCCACCTCCATAAACATGAAATCCTCAGTGTTATTGGCCCAAACGGCGCAGGGAAAAGCACTCTTTTCAACGTTATATCTGGCATCTACACAGGAGACAAAGGTGCTGTAATCTACCGTGGCAAAGACATATCATCCTACAAACCACACAGGGTGGTCAAAGCCGGTATTGCACGGACATTCCAGAACTTACGGCTTTTCAATGAGATGTCGGTCCTTGAGAACATAAAGGCCAGCAGGTTCTGCAGAACGAAGACCTTTTTCCTATCTGTTATTTTCAATCTGAAACTGCATACGAGTGAGGAAGCGCAAACTGAAAAGAAGGCCAGGGAGATTCTGGCCATGTTCGGCAGACGTCTGACCGGGTATCGTTACAACCAGAAGGTGTCCCAGCTTTCCTATGCAAACAGGAGAAGGGTCGAGATCGCCCGGGCAATGG
>CAXMTO010000371.1:0-32522 GCA_964196355.1 uncultured Myxococcota bacterium | reverse complement strand
ACACTTAAGATATTTGAAAAGATACGATCCGGCCCTCACTCGAAAGCCATGTGCAAATGGCAGATAATGTGGTCCTGGATAGGTGCTTTTTCCGGTATTGCCCTGGTCTCAATCCTCTCAAGCTTCGTTCTGAACGGGACTGGACTGACGCTGATCATCGGCTCCTTTGGCGCCTCTGCAGTGCTAATCTATGGTGCAGTTAACAGCCCTCTGGCACAACCACGAAACCTGATGGGGGGACATATCCTTTCAGCTGTTGTCGGAGTCGCCTGTTACCAGCTCTTTTCAGCCCAACCCTGGCTCGCAGCCCCTGCTGCAGTGGCCACCGCAATTGCTGTAATGCAACTCACCGCTACGGTCCATCCCCCAGGGGGAGCCACCGCACTGATTGCCGTGATTGGCGGCGACCAGATACACCAGCTCGGCTATTATTATATTATCTTTCCAGTCACAACAGGAGCATTTTTAATGCTGCTTGTCGCACTGCTTGTCAACAGAGTGGCCCCGGGAAGATGCTACCCTAACCCCAGGGAACCACTTAAGCCTCAGGTGAAATGATGGCGACTCCCCTTATCTCTATAATCTTGATTTTAAGAATCGCGTAATTACTATTTACCCGGATTTCTCACCAACATAGTTTTTCGCAGGTCGAGGCGCCGGGCATGAAGCTGTAGTGAGCTACTGCAAATGCTCGGCAACGAAGCAGCTGCGGAAAAATCTGTTGGCCCGCAGGGTGAACTTTTTAATTTGAAACAAAATACAGTCTGGTATCTGAGGGTTTAGTCAACTTATAATCAGTTCTTGATATTGAGGTTCAAATTAAAAAGTTCATGAAAAATGCGGGTTAAACGACTGAGTTGTATTAAATCTATATGGAGATAATATTTTTGGAGCAGGCAATGGATAAAAAACCGCACATTGATAAAGATAGAGTTGACCCAGAGAGAATGGCCGTACTGCGAGAACTTCCCCTCGAAGTTAAGGAAACAATAACCGGTGAGGAGGCACAGGCCTTTCTCTACAACGAACCTCTCCCCGATTCTCTGGTGGAAAAATTGAAGGACTATCTGGTTCTTGATGGGGACGACTTCTAACAGAGTATTGCCTGGCGCAACCAGCTTCTTTATTTCTCCCTCTGTATTGATTTCTTTCTAAAGAGCAGGTATAACGTTTTCGTCAGGTGCATTGCACATGTTAAAAGGAAAGACGGTTTGAATCCGTCACAAGCCAGTCCTTGCTGTATTCGAAGACTGTACTAACTGGAAGTTGATTTTGATATTTCCATATCCTGATATCCCATCAGGATTCGCCACTGGGCATGGCCCGGGAAGGCGGTTGCTGCAGATAAATTCGTGAGTCAGAAAGCCTGCCTGCAGGGTGGATAATTTCTTATCCACTCCCAGAGTCTACCACTGGAGTTCTCTGTATCCGGAGATTTATTGTCTGATGCCTGGGGACTCCTTTGCTTTTTTTCAAAAACTGTATCTTACAAAACCCTCCGTTTTATTTTTGATTCGCCGGTAGCTTTATTTTCAAATAAGAGTGAATAGTGGAGAACTGATATGGATATGGAAAAAAACAGAGAGCTGGGCCAGATCATTACCAAACTCATCGCCAAAGAGAACCTTACTCAGGAAGAGGCCTAAGAGGCGTTCCGCATGGTCCTGGCCAACGAGGTTTCCGATATGCAGCAGGGTGCCTTTTTAACGGAATGAGTCCTTCTGTCCACCCGATGGCCCCAGGTCGGATTCTGTCACAGATCTGTTTTGGTTCTCCCTTAAATATCGCCGCTTCACTTGCCCACCCTGCCCTTCCGCGCATGGCAGTTCGTGGTGTCTATTCCCCGGCACTGCTTTTACCTGTGGCGGAGGTTATGCAGGCTATTGGATACACCGATGCGGTAGTTATTTACGGGGGCATAAATGAACTCTCTTTTGTTCCAGAAGATCTTGGTCTTGTTACCCATGACCGCCACTTTCTTGCAGCGGATCCTGACCGGGAAATTGCTGCGAAAAAGATGTATAGCTTGCTCGCAGGCATGGGCGACAGTGCAAGAAGTGCCGCAGTCATCCTCAACAGTGCGCTGATTTTTTATGTGGAAGGCAGCGTCGTGACAATTGAAGCGGGAATTGATAGAGCGAGAGAAATTCTCCTGTCAAGTGGCGCACTTGCAGCACTTCAACAGTGGATAGAGATGCAGAATAGTGATCCGGCTGCAGGGCTTAAAAAACTCGGATATCTGGCAAAGGCGGACAGCTGGTCTTCTTCAGTGGCCTTGAAAAGTATGAAGAGATTGATACAAACCTGCTGAACCTCATTCACTACAAAGAGCTGGGAGTATTCGGTGCTTACGGTCCAAAAAGAGATCATTTGGTCGAAGCACTTTTGTTTTGTGCAAGGCAGCAGCAGAATCTGATGATGCTGATCGAATCAGCTATTACGCCAGATCAGGTTGAAGAGATCCTGCCCGTCATCCTCTCTGGGAACAGCTTGAAATATATTGTCGATTTTCGCCCTTCTCCTCACCAAAGGATTGCCCCTGTTGCCACTAAGGGAAATACCGAGGTTGAGCAAACAGCGCGAAGAACGAATCCATCCAGCTTTCTCGAAACGCTTATCAGGCGCATAGAGTTACCGCCTGATGATATGAAGAACATGGCTCAAAAAAAAGTGGATCTCAAAACCAAACCCCTTGGAGCCCTCGGTCGTATAGAAGAGCTCGCGGTACAGTTAAGTGCTATCCAGAGGAGTCTTAATCCCACAATTGATTGCAGGCGAATGTTTGTTTTTGCCGGTGATCATGGTGTGGTGGAAGAAGGCGTCTCTGCTTTTCCCGCAAAAGTGACAGTGCAGATGGGAATCGGCAACACTTCCAGCGCCTCTGCGATTATCTGCGCCGTAACCGGATTGACCCCAGAGCAGGTCGTGGGGCGGGGTACAGGCGTTGATGATCGAGGTCTTGAACGCAAAAGAGAGGCCATCGAAAAAGCACTGGCGCTGCATGATCTTTCCGGATCAGATGGGCTCGCACTGCTGCGTACGATCGGTGGTTATGAGCTTGGCGGGATCTGTGGTGCTGTCATTGCCGCTGCATCAGAGGGATGTTGCGTTGTCTCTTCCCTTCCCTCCGCAAAGGAAAAGGAGGCGCAAAGCGTAAAGGAGAAAATAGATAAGGGTATCAAGTGACTGGCTAGTATCAATCCCTCATTCATTGCGAATGGGAATTGCTATCCATAACTTCTTGATTTCAATTCGCAGGTCATTATAGTGTGGTGTATACCACTGGGATTCTGGTGAGGTAAGCAAAATTCAATCTCAACGCAACAAGTGAAAATGAACAGGCGAAGACACCAGAGAATTGAAGTACCCGATCTGGTTGCTGATGTATCGGATGGGGTCGCTTCGTTCTCTGGGGCTGTAGGCGATGCTTCCCGTTACGGTATGCTGCTCAATGGTATTCCTGAGAAATTCACTAAAAAGGCAACGAAGCTGTCAATAGTGCTTTCTGTAAATGGCATATACTTTAAAAAAATGCAGGGTATACCCAGATGGGTGAGTGGGAATAATCTCAAAAAACGAATGGGAATACAAATTCCCAAGGCTTCTCCAAGTTGGACTGCATTTGTAAAGAACCTCGAACCCAGAGAAACAGACATCCCCCCTGAGAATTATCATCAATAATTGTTGGCCAAAAGGCTTGCACAACATGAACACCCCACAAAGGGGTATAAGTACCTTGGTAGTGTAACCATGGTTATAATTTTAAAAAAAGTTCTTTAGTTTCTTGTTTTTTATGACAGGGTTTCTGGAGTAAGGTACTAAATACAACATGACGGAGCACGAATATGAACCTTAAAGTGCTTGTGGACAACAACGCGCTTATCGACAGATATTTTCTGGCTGAACCCGGTCTCTCTTTCTACATAAATGATGAAGGGCATGAAGTGCTTTTTGATCTGGGGTATTCAGATATCTTTATCCAGAACGCAGAAAAGATGGGGGTGAACCTTCTGCAAATCAGCGATATCGTCATTTCACATGGCCATCTTGACCATACATGGGGCCTGGAACCACTAGCCCGTCGATTGAATGAGGCCCGCTTTGAGAAAAGTCCCTGTAGCCGTCCCCGTCTCGTCGCACACCCCAAGGCCTTTACCAGCGTTGTTGCAGACGATAGCAATGAGTTTGGTTCCCTTATGTCAGCGGACAAATTATCAAAACATTTCAATCTCGAGCTGAGCCGTAAACCGGTGGTCATTACACCTCGATTAACATGGCTGGGCGAAGTACCCAGAAACTTTGCATTTGAGAACCTGCAGAATTTTGGCCAAAAAGATGGTGAGAATTCGGTGGATATGGTTCCTGACGACAGTGCTCTGGTCTTTACCTCCGAAAAGGGGCTGGTGATTATTACCGGCTGTTCCCATGCAGGGATATGTAATATCGTCGAATATGCCAAAGAGGTCTGTGGCCAGGAGCAAATTGCAGATATCATCGGTGGCCTCCATCTTATGAACCCTCCATTAGAACAGTTGGAGGGAACCCTGGAATACCTTGGCAAACAGGGTCTCAAATACCTGCACGCCTGTCACTGCACTGACCTGCAGTCAAAGATTGCCCTTTCTCGTGTGATAAATGTGCGTGAAGTAGGAGTAGGACTGGAAATCTCCTACAGCTGATGCCAACGAAAAACAGATATAGATGTTCGATAACAGTTTTGTCCAAGACGGATCCAGTTCTTTTATTTACCCTTTTCCTGAACAGAAGATTTCCCTTCAAACTGACCAGATAAAAAAATTGTATGACTTTTCAGAACCGGAAATGAGAACAGCATGAAGAATAGAACGATACGGGAAATTGAAGACTTCGTTGCGGAATACCAGAAGAAAAAGGGCATATCTACAGGCTGGGGTATTCCGCTTGTCGGGTTTGCTGCAGCTGATGACCCTTATTTCGAAAAATTGAAAACAGCGGTAAGTCCTACTCACGCAGTTCCGAAGGATTTATTGGTTAACGCCGGAACGGTAATTACATTTTTTCTGCCGTTTCCCAAGTCTGTAGCTTCCTCAAATATTAAAAAACGATTAAGTTCTCCGGAATGGGCTGTCAGCTATATTGAAACTAATGAATTGATCAAACAGCTCAACCGCCACCTGACAGAAATATTTACTGCAACCGGCGAAGAAGTGGTCAGTATTTCCGCAACCCATAACTGGATTGAAGACAAATTAATCAGTAACTGGTCCCATAGACATATGGCTTTTATAGCCGGGCTTGGACGATTCGGTCTCAATAATATGCTGATTACAGACAGGGGATGCTGCGGCAGGGTCGGAAGTCTAATCACCTCCGCCGTTATGGCGCCCGATACTCGCCCTGAAGCCGAAGCCTGCCTCTATAAATATGACGGCAGTTGTAAAAAATGCGTCCGTAAATGTGTCAATGAAGCCCTTTTCGAAGATTCCTTTGATCGGTTCAGGTGTTACGACCAGTTACTCGACAACGTAGAGGAGCACAAATCTGTCGGCTATGCGGATGTATGCGGTAAGTGTCTCGCAGCAGTACCCTGTTCCCATATCAACCCTGTTAAATTGAAACTCAAAGCAAAAAGATAGTTTCGCCTGGTTCTAAATTCAGTTAATCCTTTATAATCAATGGGGAAAATGGGTATTGTTCTTCGGAAAACACATTTGATTGATGTCGTCAACGGTCACATTAAAGAAAATGCAAACATCGTAATTGATGGAGACACCATAGTTGATATTTTTTATAAAGACAGCGCTATCGATTCTGATCAGCACGAGATAATCGATCTCGAGGGTTGTTTTGCATTACCAGGCCTGATCGATTTACATACACATTTGATATGGAGTGGTGGCAGTGATCCGGTGAGAGTCGTTGAAGAAGAGGGAATCCAGCTGTCTCTCCTGCATGCCGCATTGAATGCCCGCAAGACTTTAGAGGCTGGGGGGCATGATCCTTTCTGGGGCGAACAGGCTGACGGTCCGGCCGAGTTGATAAAGGCTGTCAGAAAACAGGTTCTAAGAGGCGCAAAGGTCATCAAAGTATCTGCAACTGGAGGCGTCTATGGACAGCAGAACTCACCTCCGGGGAAATGAAGACAGTATGTGACGAAGCTCACAGATTCGGGCTCAAAGTGGCCGCTCATGCAATTTCTGAGGAAGGCATATGGAACTGTATTGAAGCCGGCGTTGACACCATAGAGCATGGCCATTTTCTCACAGAAGCTGCCATGGCCAAAATGAAAGAAAAAATATGTTCTGGGTTCCTACACTTTTTGTGTATAGACAGATAGCAGAAGGAAAAGACCTTCCTTTGTATGCAGTGAAAAAAGCAAAGAAAATCATTGAGATTCATCGTCAGGCCTTTAAAGCAGCTTTGGCTTCGGGAGTTCTTATAGGCTGCGGGTCTGATGCTGGATCGGCGAACACACCTCATGGGTCCCTGATAAAAGAACTCGAATATATGGTGGGATATGGCTGTGAACCCTTTCAGGCTCTGAAGACTGCCACGTTTGTTGCTGCCCAAGCCCTTGGAATGGAGCAGGACCTGGGGTCACTGGAGATTGGCAAAAAGGCGGATATACTTATAGTACCAAAAGACCCTACAGAGAATATTTCCAACATCAGGGAATTGCATTCCGTTATAATAGGCGGAGTTCTCATTCGATTTTGACTCATCCTGTTCATTCTGAATTATGATTACGTATAAAACTTAGCTACTTTTACCGTCATCCCCGCGTAGGCGGGAATCCAGAAGCCCTGCCTGTAACTGGATCCCCGCCTACGCGGGGATGACACTCAAGAGATATTCAGTTTTTCCTTTTCTATCAGTAGATTCTGCCTATGCTACATAGAATTAGCTGAGATTCATACGTAATCAGATTCCGAATCGAGGTATTTATGCATAAAATAGCAACATCAAAAAGCGTTCGAGATCTCGGATATAGTGTCATCCGGGAAATGGGAGCCCTAGCAGCCGCGTTTGAAGATGTGATCACTCTGAGTATTGGAGAACCAGATTTTGACACTCCCGCCGCTATCACAGAAAAGGCATTTGAAGATGCAAAAAACGGTCATACCCATTATACGCCTTCTCAAGGAGACCCTGAACTCCTTGAAAAACTGGCTGCAAGGATAACTGCAACACTAGGTGCCCCCCATGTGATGCCGTCATCAATTCTTATCACCCACGGCGGTATGGGTGCGCTCACTGCAGCTCTGAGGACTCTTCTCGAACAGGGCGATCACGTCCTGCTCATAGAACCTCACTTTCCGGATTACATGGCACATATTGCCTTTGCGGGAGGCATTCCCATCAAGGTTTCCTCAACGTTCGAGGATAACTTTGTACCCCGTCCAGAAGATATTGAAAATGCTATTACTCCGCAGACCCGGGTAATAATTCTCAATTCACCGAATAATCCTACAGGCGCAGTAATCCCCGGGGATGTGCTTGATTCCATTGCACTGATAGCCATCAAGCACAATCTCGTTGTCATTTCCGACGAAGTGTATGATCGAATCGTCTATGAGACTCCTTTTGAAACAATTTCTACCAGGCCTGGAATGGCTGAGCGGACATTAGTGATTAAATCTTTTTCAAAAAGCTATGCCATGACCGGATGGAGGGTCGGATACTGCTACGGCCCCCAGGCCCTGATCAGTCAAATGCTCAAGGTGGTCAATTATTCCACCGCATGCGCCAGCAGCATTGGTCAGCGTGCAGCAATTGCAGCTCTTGAGCTTAATCCGTCAATTGTTGAGCAGATGAAAACCAGGTTTGAAGCACGGATAGAACTTGTTTACTCCAGGCTGAAAACCATGAGGGGTATCAGGGTCTTCAAACCCAAAGGCAGTTTCTATATATTTGTCGATATCAGCCAGATTACCATGCAATCCAGAAAGTTTGCCCTCCAGCTTCTTCAGCAGAAAAAAGTAGTGGTGGTTCCGGGGTATGCTTTCGGGGAGTCCGGAGAAGGCTGCTTTCGGATCGCCTGTACTCAGAGTAGATTCATTCTAGAAGAAGCAATGAATCGTATCGAAGATTTTATTGAATGCTATAAGGAGATCTGACAGGGACGTTTCGATCATCAGTACGCTGAGACCATTCTTGAAAAAGAGTATCTTCCCTGTCTCTTCCCAAAAGGCGGAAATGATTTCGTTTAAAGAATTTTCCAGGTACCGGTTGTTCTTTTTTCCTCTGAATACGAACGGAATGACTTCTGAGAACAAATGATTTTAATGCTTGACTATTTTACCAAAAGAGTACGACGATAATTGATTCTGATGAGCTGCGATCCTTTCAGAAAGCCAGGTTTCTTTAACGATCGCTCCCCAAGCATTACCTTTTAATTACAACACCTTACACAGGTGTATTATATCAAGGATTTCTCATGCAACTTACACTTTTAAAAAACTGTCACATAGTCGATGGCACTTCTCCTGAGAAGGGTGATCTGATTGACGTCATCATTGAAAATGAGCGTATCAAAGAACTCGGCACAAATCTCAGCTCAAGCTCAGCTGAGGTTATCGATCTCAAAGGGCGTACATTAATGCCCGGCCTGATAGTCGTCATAGGCGGAATCTTTTTTGTTTCTTCTCCCCTACAGCTACAGGAAGTGTGGGGGCATTTTTCTCTATTGTTATTGCTTTTCTTAAGGGCAACTACAGTCTTACCTTACTAAGAACCTCATCAATCAAGGCTCTCGAAGGTACTGCAACAATTTTTGTAATCATGATCGGGACGGATCTGTTAACGCGCATGCTTGCCGTCAGCGGGCTCCCAGACCTGCTTACAGAAACAATCATTGGTAATAACCTCTCTACGGTTGGATTTATTATTGCTGTAGGTTTGGTCTATGTAATACTTGGAATGTTTATCGATTCCATCGGTATCCTGCTCCTGACTCTCCCTCTCATTGTCCCGATTATGGAATCAATGGACATCAACATGATCTGGGCTGGAATATTGCTGATCAAGATGCTAGAAATCGGTATGGTGACGCCCCCTGTCGGCCTGAATGTATATGTTATCAAAGGAGCAGTAGGCGATACGGTTAAACTGCATACCATTTTTAAGGGGGTTTTATGGTTTATCCTAATTGACGTGATAACGCTTGCCATCCTCATAGCTTTTCCAATGATCGCACTCTATCTGCCCGGTATGGCCCAATAAAATTGAATACATTTGTGAACTTAGCTGAAACAGGATTTTTTCGCTCACTTTACATTATGAGCGAAGAACGGTGGTAATAATGAATCCGGGATGTTATCTTGGGCTCCGGAGAAAAAAGAGAAAGACCGTGAAACACCAGGACCCACAATGAGAGAAGACATATGAATGATTCTGAAATGATGCGGGAGTTGATTTCCCATAGCAGAGTTCTTTACGAACGTAAGTTGATTCACGCAACCGGTGGCAATACCAGCGTCAGGAACGGCGACGTTGTGTGGATAAGCCAAACCGGTGCACCACTCGGTTCACTCAATGAAGATGACATCGTCAAGGTCGATCTTCAGGGAAAAGTACTGGGCGGCAGTAGGCCCTCAAAGGAAATGGGAATGCACCTGGCTATGTATCGGGCGCGGCACGATGTAAATGCCGTCGTTCATGTTCATCCGACATTTTCGATTGCTCACTCTACGCTGATCAACGGAGATACTACCGATGCGGTGCCTCCTTATACCGCGGCTTTTTACGTACGTGCCGGACGCGTACCAGTGATACCCTACCACCCGTCTGGTGCACATTCCCTGCATGAGGCGGTTGAAGCACTGGCCCCCACATACCATGCAATCCTTTTACGCCAGCATGGACTCCTCGTCTCCGGCAAAGATATGTCAAGCGCGCTGGGAATTGTAGAGGAGATCGAGCAGTGCTGCCAGATTGCCGTTACTGTTGGTACAAAAGGAGGATGTCTGACAGTGGATCAATGCAATGACATCGATCAGGCATTGGGCAGATCCTGGAATAACTAATCTTAACTCAAACAGGATGACACCCCACAAGGGGGTATAAATACCATGAAGGTGTTTCTAACATTCTGATTTCAAATGTGAATATTTTGTCTTTGTTACGAAAAGCAAGAAATTTAAGAGTAAGGTACTAACCCCGATGAGCGGGATAAGTACCATGGTTATATATCTAACAATATAATTTCAATAGACATTCCTCGATTTCTTGTTTTTTATTACAGAAGTTCAGGAATAAGGTACTAAATATGAATCCGCTGCTACTGGCTTTTTACGGCGATGATTTTACTGGTTCCGCTGACGCCATGGAGGCTTTGACACTCAACGGTGTCAAAACTGCACTGTTTCTGGGCCATCCAACCCAGGAGAGGCTAAAGGCTAGTCTTGCAAACCTTCAGGCAGTGGGAATTTCAGGAGTCAGCAGAACAATGACGCCGTCCCAGATGGATGACGAACTTCCGGATCAATTCACACTATTAAAAAACCTGGAGCCTCGACTTATCCACTACAAGGTTTGTGCCACGTTCGATTCCTCCCCTGATATCGGCAGCATTGGACATGCTGCCGATATAGCATTTGATGTCATCAACCCCTCCCATGGCGTAATCGTTCAGGGCGTACCAATACTTGGTCGCTATATTGTGTTTGGCAATCACTTTACTGTGTACGGCGACCAGAGGTACCGGCTGGACCGGCATCCGGTGATGAGCAAACACCCTATTACCCCAATGGAAGAAGGCGACCTCCGTCTCCATTTCAACAGGATGTCAAACAAATCAGTAAAGCTTATAGACCTGCTTCATCTTGGGGAATCACATGAGTCTCTATCTCATCGTTTTGACCGGTATATAGAGGAGGGGAATGATATCATTTTGTTTGACACCCTCAATGATGGAAATCTCATGCAAATCGGTCACCTGGTCCATGAAAAATCCGAGAATTCAAGTATTTTTGCTATCGGCTCCTCCGGCTTTGAATATGCAATGGCCAGATACTGGCAGAAAGAAGGGTTGGTTTCAAAACCAAAAGAGTTTCCCTCAATTGGACCCGTCGATCAGTTAATAGTCATTTCCGGCAGTGCTGCAGCGAATACTGCAGAACAGATCAATTATACGCTTGCTCATGGATTTGAGGGAATCGCACTCAACACCGACCGTCTTGTCGATAAAGAAGCCGCGAAGGATGAACGGAACAAGGTGATCAACCAATCTCTTGGCTATCTGAGTAACAACAAGAGCATATTGCTCTATACCACAATCGGCCCCGACGACCCGATCATTGTGAAAACCAGGGAGAGAGCGCGGCAACTCGGTATTGATCAAAGTGAAACCGGTAAAATCATCGGCAGGCAGCAGGGGTTGATACTTCGTGAGCTGCTGAAGAAAACCGGGCTCGGGCGAATCTGTGTCGCAGGAGGCGATACTTGCAGTTATACTCTGCGGCAACTTGATATTCATTCGCTGGAACTCCTTATGCCAATTACTCCTGCGGCGCCCATATGTACTGCGTCTTCAGATAACCCCGTCTTCGATGGTCTGCAGGTTGCTTCAAAAGGCGGCCAGATTGGAACTCCGAACTATTTTATACAGGTACTGGAGGGAAAAAGATAATATCCTACACAATGTGAGGATCTGGATATGACATATAACAGTTTACGAAGCCTTAGCGTGAGGATATTTAAAGCAGGCAATAACCGTCGGTATAGCCAATCGATTCTTCAATGACCCGGCCTTTGGACTTTGAAGCAGAGGCACTCTAACAAGGAGGTGGTGTGCACAGAAGAGAGGTAGAGTGAAAATGCAGTAACTGCATACAGTCAATTACATCAAAGGATTACAAACTAACCAGCACGGAGGGAAATGAGTATGTATCGTAAAACATGTTTGATCTTTGTTATTCTGGCCATAGTTAGTCTGGGAGTATCTCAAACTTTTGCTGCCAAATTAAACCCAACTCCTGAAAAACCGTTAACTCTGCGAATGGGTTATTCCGATAACCCAACCTGGCCTAATACGGCCAAGATTCCTGAGCCGGAACACGCCTACGGAATAGTTTTTAAAAGTTTCGTTGAAACTGCGACAAACGGCGCTATTAAAATCCAATTGTTTCCATCAAGCCAAATGGGCGGCAGCAAAGAAGCCACCGAGATGACAAAGACCGGAACCCTCGACCTCTGCATCGAAACCGGAAACATGGGGCCTTTTTTCCCTGAATTCCAGGTAATCAATATTCCCTACGTATTTCAATCAGATGAAATCGCCTGGTGGGTCTTTGACAACAGCCAGTTCTGGCAAGATCTGATGGCTAAAATGGAAAAAAAAGCAAACCTGGTGTTCCTCGGCATGGGCCAGAACGGCGTGCGTAACTTCACCAACAACACCCGACCTGTTCACGAACCAAAGGACATGGCTGGCATCAAGTTTCGTGTTATGCAGTCTCCTGTTTTTGTAAAAACGGTTGAAGCACTGGGCGCTAAAGCGATTCCAATTGCCTGGCCAGAAGTTTACACTTCACTGCAGACTGGCGTGATCGATGGCCAGGAAAATCCCATTTCTGTTATTGCCTATGTTGGAAAACTCTATGAAGTCCAGAAATATCTGACCCTCGATGGACACACCTGGAGTGAAAATATGCTGGTAATGAATGCTGATAAATTCAACAGTTTACCAGAAAACTACCAACATATTTTAAAAATCGCAGGCCTGCATGGTGCCCGGGCCGACCGTGCGGCAGAGGCTTTGATGAGCCGGGTTCTAGGACTTGGGGTACTGCAGGCAAACATGGAAGTCTATTCTCCGACAGCAGAGCAGATGAAAATGTTCCAGGAAAAAGCGCAGCCTCCAGTTATAGAATGGCTGAAGGGAGAAGTTGGCGCAGAACCTGTGGATGGTTTTCTCAAAGCGGTCAAAGAAGCTGAAGCAGCTCTCGGCTATAAGTAACACGATTTAAAAAGGAAGGCGTCCATTCGGCGCCTTCCTTCTTTTTTGAAGACAAGAGGTTATTGACAATGACAAAAGTGATGCGATGGCTTCAGCATGCAAGCGATCAGGTTGATCGTGTTGCCATATCGATAAGTATCGTCTATGCGTTTCTTGTGACCGTGATTGTGCTGGGGAGTGTGTTTTTGAGAATGGCCGGTAACGCACCAACCTGGAGTGAAGAATTCGCCCGCTGGCTCCTCGTTGGAATTGCCTTTATCAGTTCAAGCGTCGCCTTGAAACGTGGAGGGCATATAGGAATTACCGTTCTAGTGAAGAGTATTCCGTATAACCTGCTTGTCAAAATAATAATCCTGCTCTCAAATGTATTGGTGCTCATATTTCTGGCTTTCATGTTCTGGTTCGGGCTTGATGCTGCAATAAAGGCTGTTGATCAAACAGGCGACATCATCCCTATATCGGTTATCTACATCAAACTGCATATACCCTTAGGCGCAATGATGATGGCCATTCATGTGCTTTACTATGCTGCCGGAATATTCACGAACGAAGATCCGAAAAAGTTTCTACTCAGTCAATAAGCCAACGATGGGAGTCCAGTTATGACATTGGCAGTACTAATACTCGTATTTATTGTGACAATGGCAATGGGGATTCCGATCGCATTTGTGTTCGGTATAGGATCAATCCTCTACTTTGCTGTCTTCAGCAATATTCCCATTACGATTATAGGCCAGCAACTCTATAATGGTGTAGACAGTTTTGTGCTGCTGGCTATACCTTTTTTCATCCTTGCCGGGCAACTGATGAATCGTACCGGCATTACCAGGGATCTGGTAAATTTTGTTCAGATGCTTGTTGGAAGGCTTCCTGGAGCTCTGGCCCAGGTTAATATCGTGGTGAGCATCTTATTCGCAGGACTCACTGGTGCTGCGGTCGCAGATACGGCGGCGATCGGTTCAATCTTGATTCCGGCGATGAAAAAGGAGGGTTATTCGGCTGCCTACGCCGCCGCGGTGACCACCGCATCCTCCATCATCGGTCCGATTATTCCTCCTAGCATCATTATGGTCATCTATGGAACCATCACCGGAGAATCTATCGGAGCACTGTTCATGGCAGGGTTTGTCCCCGGTGTTATGATTGGCGTTGGATTGATGGCTCTCGCACTGGTCTATGCGATTCGAGAGAAACATCCCCGCAGAACCGAACCGATCCCGAAAGCCGAAATCTTTAAGCGAACGAAAAGTGCGATTATCGGGCTGATTATGCCGTTCATCATTATCGGGGGAATATTGAGTGGAAAGTTCACTGCCACTGAGGCGGCGTCTCTGGCATGCGGATATGCCCTGCTGGTAGGAATTATCATTTATCGCAGCCTGTCATTCAAGGACATCATGGAAAGCCTCCTTGAATGTGCCATTGTCTCTTCCGTTATTCTGTTGATCATTTCTACGGCCAAGCTATTCGGCATGGTTTTAACCATTGAGCAGATTCCAACTCAGATCGCTCATATCATGATGTCAGTAACCGAAAACAAAATCGTTTTCCTGTTACTTGTGAACGTTTTCCTGTTGTTTATGGGTATGATCATGGAAACTGGCGCCAATATTATTCTCCTGGCGCCAATTTTGCTCCCACTAGCCGTAAACTACGGAGTCCATCCGTTGCATTTTGCTCTCATCATGATCGTCAATGTAAATATTGGACTTACCACACCGCCGCTTGGGGTATGCCTTTTCACAGCGGCACCGATTGCCAAGACGTCTTACGAAAGTATCGCCTTAAAGGTACTGCCCTTTGTGGCAATGGAAATAATTGTCCTTCTCGTTATTACCTATATACCAGATGTTGTGCTGATTGTTCCAAGACTCACCGGATTTCTCTAAGGGTGACGGAAGATAAAAGAATTTTGGAGCTAACTGGCTTCTCGCAGCAGGAAAATGGAGATTGCAATAATGAAAGCGTTGGTTTTGGAAGCATATAACAAACTTCTGTACAAAGAGATGCCCACCCCCGAAATTGGGGAGAACGAGGTGCTGATCGAGGTTAAAGCATGCGGTATCTGCGGCAGCGATGTACATGGCATGGATGGCAGCAGCGGTCGTCGTCATCCTCCGCTTATCATGGGCCATGAAGCCGCCGGTGTTATCGTCAAAACAGGGAATAAAGTCCGGGATTTCTCGAAAGGAGAGCGAGTAACATTTGATTCCACCATTTATTGTGGAGAATGCTACTACTGTCGGCGGGGTCTCATCAATCTGTGCGACAATCGGCGGGTTCTCGGAGTATCTCCTAAGGAATACCGCCAGCACGGTGCATTTGCTGAATATGTAGCTGTCCCTGCGCATATCCTGTATCGCCTTCCGGAGGGTCTTTCTTTTGAGCAGGCAGCAATGGTCGAACCTGTCTCCATCGCTTTTCATGCAGTCGGACTGACACCAATCACACTCAACGATACTGCCGTGGTAATCGGTGCTGGAATGGTCGGTATTTTTGTAATTCAAGCACTTCGGGCTGCGGGTTGCGGTAAGATTATTGCGGTTGATCTAGAAAAAAACAAACTGGATCTGGCTCTAAAACTCGGCGCGGATTACGTTCTGCAGGCGGGTGAGGTCGACGTCGCTGAGGAAGTGCGGAAGTTGACCGATGACCGTGGGGCGACTATTGCACTGGAAGTTGTCGGCAACACCGCTGCTATAAATACCGCTATCTCATCGTTACGTAAAGGAGGTGCCCTTACCATTGTAGGGAATATAGCTGCAACGGTTGAATTTCCATTGCAGGAAGTGGTTACCAGACAGATAAGCATTAATGGATCCTGTTCCTCCTGTGGAGAATATCCGGCCTGCCTGGATATGATTGCCCGGGGAAGTATCAATGTTGACGCATTGATCAGCAGTATCGCACCGCTCTCTGAAGGAGCACAATGGTTTGAGCGTCTTTACAAGCAGGAGCAGGGATTGATGAAAGTCATTTTGACACCGTAAATAAGGACCATTGCCTTTTTTTGATGGTTCACGATATGGAGACAGGGTATGAGCTTGGATTTATTTGATTTAACCGGAAAAATTGCAATTGTTACCGGAGCCAGCCGTGGGCTTGGACAGTATCTTGCAAGAGCTCTGGCACATGCTGGTGCCGATCTCGTAATTACCAGCAGGACTCTTGATTCATTAAAGGAATTCACCTCTGAAATCGAGTCATTGGGTCGCCGGGCATTGCCTCTGGCATTGGATGTAAGAGATCATCAAAGTATTCAGGAGATGGTCGAAGCGGCTTGGGAGCACTACGGAAAGCTTGATATCCTGGTAAACAATGCCGGCTGCAATGTCAGAAAGCCTGCGGTGGATGTTTCCTGGGATGACTGGAACCTCGTTTTGAACACAAACCTGCGCGGAGGATTTTTTGTGGCCCAGGCGGTTGCCAAGAAGATGATTCCTGCTCAATATGGCAGAATTATCAATATCGGCTCGGTTACCACGGTGGCTGGATATGCGGGAATTACTCCATATTGTGCCAGCCGTGGAGGGGTAAAGCAAATGACAATGAGCCTCGCAGACGACTGGGGACAACACGGCATCACTGTGAACTGCCTGGCACCGGGCTGGTTCAAGACTGCACAGACCAAGGTTTTGTACGACAATCAGGAGTGGGTCGACTACCTCATAGACCGAATTCCCCTGAAGCGGCCGGGCCAGCCTCATGACCTGGATGGGACTGTTATTTTTCTCGCCTCCGATGCCAGTTCGTATATGACCGGACAAACCCTTCTGATCGATGGAGGGATCAGTACCGGCGCGACAAAAGCGTCTGTCTGACTGGAGGTAAAGACCCATGAAGATTTCGAACGTACAGGCTTTTCCCATAGAATTCCCTCTTGATGTTCCCGCTCATGATGCCACAGGTGTCCGGTCCAGCTGGAATACGGTCAGGAGACATTTTTTTACAATCTCAATGGCTTTTCCCCGTTTCTTGCGAAGGGGAGTTTGTAGCTGCTCTCAAGTATATCCTGCATAAATTGAAGATTGCCCGGTTCATCATCAACCACAAGGATGTGACTTCTTGCCTTTTTTCTCCATAACTTCATGTTAATATTGCAATTTTTACCCAGGTCGATCAGTTCTTTTTTAGCCCCTCAAAGTCAAACCGTTCCAGGCGGTTTACAGTTAAAGTCAGTTTATCCTGCAAAAGGTAATTTTTCAATTGATCAAGAAACGGCAGAACGCACCTTTGTCATTTGGTCATCCTGATAGTATCATAGGTCTACCAGTACAAAATATACATGGGATAGTCGGGAAGGGCTCAAAACGACAATACATGCACGGTGTGACTTCTTAGGAACATCATATATAGCCAACAGGGCGACCCCTATAAATATTAATTTGGTTGGAAAAATTGCTGGAACTTCAAAAGAGCTTTGAAGAGAAATAGAATACATACAACAATTGAGTAATGCATATTACAGAAGCCTTGTCTCTCGGCGATAAAGCCGTTGTCAGTATTGTGGGGGCTGGAGGAAAGACCTCTCTCATGTACTCCCTTGCTCACGAACTTGCCTCTGCAGGAAATAAGGTGCTGACCACGACCACCACTAAAATATTCATGCCAACTCATGAAGATTGTGCTGTCACCATTGTATCAAAGAACATCGGTGAGGTTATTGAAAAGGCTCACTCACTTATTCGAAACTGCCCCCACCTCACTGTGGCCACTGAATATTTGCCTGAACAGGGCAAACTCAATGGCTTGCATCCCGATTTTCTTAAACAGATCCTAAGCTCTCATATTTTCGATTACATTATAGTAGAGGCAGATGGTGCAGCGCAAAAACCCCTAAAGGCCTGCGGTCCTCTTGAACCTGTTGTTCCTGAGTTCAGTGACCGTATCGTCTCCCTCGTTGGTCTGGATGCCGTGGGAAAACCACTGGTAGAAAAATGGGTGTTCAGGTCCAGACTATTTTCAAACATCGCGGGTATACCACTTAAGCACCGAATCACTGAGGCCTCAATTGCAGAAATTCTCATTCATGATATGAAAACCATCACCACCATAAATGAGAATGCCCTGAATATTATCTTTCTCAACAAAGCAGATAATGACAATTTATTGGGTGCAGGAGAAAGGGTTGCAGATGTTCTTGAGGAAAAAGGCAGGGACATTTTCCACCGGATCATCATCGGTGAGTTGAGGGAAGAACCACTTATCCACCGATGCAGAGTTCTTAACTAACCTCAATCAGCGGCATTCAGTTAAGTAACTCACTCGAGGGCCTTCAGTGCCCTGCAAATCTTGCAAGAGAACAGACAGCCAATTGAGAAGCCCGATTTCAGTTCATGATTCCCATAACCAGATCATAGGCGTTCCAGGTATCAACATCGGTAATTACAGCTTTATCATCAACCTCAAGGGGAAGTATGTTTAAAGATTTGTCGGAGAAAATAAAACGAGCGCCCCTATCTCCGGTTGTACTCATCAATCTGGGAAAAAGGCTGGCACTGATGATGACTGGGTTCCCTCGTTGCCCTTTATAAACTGGGTACAGCACGTCCGGGTTGTTATAGGAAAAGTGATCCATCAATTCCGAAACAAGTGCTGCATCTACTAAAGGTTGATCGGCAAGCATAAAAACAGCCGCCTCACATTTACCAGACACTGCGTCAACCCCGACCCGCAGTGATGAAGCCTGGCCTTCAGCAAAATCTTTGTTTAGTATTACTTCACATTTCTCCACCAGTTTGACGCACCGCAAAATATCAGGAGCATAAGCTCCGAGCACGAGTACTGGAGAAACTATCCCCGCATCTTTTACCGCAGCTATCGCATGCTCAAGCATGCTCATGCCAGCCAATTTTAGCAACTGTTTCGGCCGACCCATGCGGGTGGACATGCCTGCAGCCAAAATCACTGCTGCAAAAGTACAGGTTTTATTCATACAGCCCAGAATTCTTATTAGCGTTTGTTTTTTTTCAGGGAGAGTAATTGCAATCGTTGCGTTCCTTGCGCTGTTGCTGTCTCGAATTTTAAACGTTATACCTGGAGAGCACTGCTTCAAAAACTGCGCCGGCTAGAGCTAAGCTTTTGTCAGAGACCTGGCTGTTATCTACCCCAGCCCTTGGCTCAATATCTCCAATTTTGACACCCTTTTCGACAAAAATTTTATCCCTTATTAAACCACGGATATTTCCACCAATTCCCGCCAAGACAGGCTGGTTCACCACGGTACCAAGACAGTCACCCACTTCCACAGTATCCTCGAGTAAAACAGCAGCGTTAAAATGACCACTGGCAGGTGCTCGCACAACGCGCTTCACATCATGCCCCATCACAGAACCCGGAATTCCCGTGTTCTTTTCTGCACAACCCTTATAAATTAATCGCCCACAATTTGCACCTCGATTTGTCTCAATAACCACATGGGCGTCTACACCGGCACTGAATCCAGGGCCAAGGCCAATAACTAGTTCGGCCTCTTCTATGTGCGTACCTAAATTTTTCTTAGCTAAAATTGCGTCTATCACCACCTGCGGTTTCCACGCAGCAATAGTTCGCCAAGCGTGGTCGACCACTACTGGAATTTGCGCTTTCTCTAGAGCCTGTTCCATCTCCCCATCAGTTCTCGCCGCAACGGCGGTAATGGTGTCGACGACTTTCACACCATCGTAGATCGCCTCACAAAAGCAAACAGATCTACGAACAGCCATAGGGCTGGCTATATCCAGCATGACTATACTCTTGAATCCGGCTTTATACAGTCGCCAGGCAATACCTGAACCCATTTCGCCAGCGCTTTTTATAATGAACTTCAGCTCGTTCAGCCTCATGGGCTAACTCCCGATATCGCATTTAGTACCTTACTCCAGAAACCCTGTCATAGAAAACAAAAAACTGAGTAATGTGTTTTAAAATTATGTGGTTACATATACCACCAAGGTACTTATACCCCTCAAGCTGATACTGAAAAGAGTGCAGGAATTTTTACCGTTAACTGGTGTTAATGCCTTACTCCTGAAAACCTGCAATAAAAAACAACAAACTGAGGAATGTATGTTGAAATTATGTGGTTACATACACCACCAAGGCACTTATACCCCCTTGTGGGGTGTTAGAAAAGACACAAGCAGATAACTCGATGAGTCCTTGGGACTTTCCGATCTAATAACTCATCACTTAAGGTACATACAATTCTTTTTTATTTCAAGGTAGAGACGTTGAACACGAATTCACTTGCCTGAAAAGGGGTGATGACGTATTTAATCAATTTTTTCAAACTAAGTGATGATTGTACCATTTGCCCGGCGGCGATCAAAACAGTTTTCCGATATCGTATTTATTGGTATTGTAACAGCAAATTTAGAACAAGGAGAGATCCATGAGACACATTCTTGATACTCTAATAGAAACACTGACACGTGGAGAAACTGCTGTTATGGTTACTATTGTGCGTAATAGCGGATCGGCGCCCAGAACTTCGGGGGCACGTATGCTTGTGCAGGCTGATGGATCCCTTACAGGAACTATCGGTGGAGGATCTATTGAAGGTGAATGTCAGGAAAAGGCACTCGAACTTTTTAACCAATCCTGCTCCTTTTCTGAAATACATTTTTCGCTGAGTTCCTCGACAATGGCAAGTGAAGGTATGGTTTGTGGTGGTACGGTCTCTGTGCTCCTGCATAGAGTTGAACCAGATTTACTGGACACCATGCTGCACATAAGAAATGCATACCAGAACGGCGAACGTCCCATAGTGTTAACTGAAATGCCATCGAAACTCATGCCCCCTCGGCTGATATGTTTAGGCGAGGATAACACCTTAATAAACGAAGACTTAAGAAAACAAATATTGAAAATAACCAGGAGGGCACCCTTTCTTATAAAATCTAATGAACAGGAATTCTTCGTAGACCCCCTGGTGTCCCCAGGAGTGGTACATTTGGTAGGAGCCGGTCATGTCGCACTGGCTACAGCCCAACTGGCATCTTTTGCAGATTTTGAAGTTGTGGTAATGGATGACCGGGAAGAATTTGCCTCTGTGGAGCGCTATCCTCAGGCTAACAAAGTGATCGTTCTTGATTCTTTTGATGACTGTCTCAAGCACCTCTCACACACTGATTTTGTAGTAATCGTGACTAGGGGGCACATACATGACCGCGATGTTCTGGCACAGGCACTGCACACAAAAGCTGGATATATTGGAATGATAGGCAGCAGGAGGAAACGTGAAGTTGTTTATCAATCGCTACGGGAAAATGGGTTTACTGAAGTTGACCTGGGGCGTGTCTCTAGTCCGATAGGCCTCGCCATCGGAGCTGACACCCCTAATGAAATTGCCCTGAGTATCGTGGCTGAACTGGTCAAAGTCCGATCAGAAATGTAGGCACGGCCTGCCTGGACTGCGTCTGTCCAGAGGTGAGAACTTTTCTTCCAGATCATGACACCCAACTAATGTTACAAAAATATGATTAATTATTATATTTTATTTACTTTTTGATATTTTTGGGTAAGAATAAAATTCCTTGATATTTCCCTGTCGAATTTTCCTCACGGAATCAACCAATATGCCCAGAAGACTTGAACGGTTAACCCTCAAAGACCAGGCTGAAGAAATGGTAAGGGAGATGATCCGCTCATACCGCTTCGAGCCGGGAAAATGGATAAACATTGAACGGCTGGCTAAAGATCTGGGTGTTAGCCGAACACCGGTAGCACAGGCTTTAAAGGTGTTGGAAAGCGAGGGGCTTGTCAAGCATGTGCCGAACCAAGGCATACGAATGGCTAGTATGACCACGGATATGGCACTGGATCTTTACCTGGTCAGAGGCTTGCTTGAAGGGCTGGCGTGTAAGCTGGCAACAGAGAAAATAGACCAAAAGACAATCCTGCGCCTTGAAGCCATCCTGGAAAAACAGAAAGAAATTGTTCAAGAAAAGGATGTCCTGGCCTATTCCAATTCCGATTTTGACTTTCATTCAATCATCTATGATTGCTGTGGTAACTGGCTTGTAAGAGAGCTTCTAGAAAATATTAAGACCAGGTCACGCCCATTTGTCTGCGATATCGCGCCCATCCTTCCAGATCTTTTTCAGGATCATGTAAAACTGGTCAGTTGCTTTAAAAACCGTGACCCGGGGTGCGCAGAAAAGGTTATTTGTAAACATAATGACAGAATGCGCGAGCTTATTGAGCAGCCGAGAAAAGGAAATCAATTATCAGACCGGTAAAATCGGCCATACTCGAATGAAATTCAACTTATCATATCAGGAGTGAATCCATGTCTTACTCGTTTAAAGATATCCATTGGTCCAGGGAGATCAACATCAAGAGGTACCTGATGCCGCAAACTTTGGCTGAAGCCCTGGATTTACTGGCAGAATATGACGGAGAGGCCCAGGTGATCGCTGGAGGAACAGATATCATCCCTCAGTTGCGCCACGGGAACCTCAGTGTCGACACCCTGATAGATATTTCATGTTTGCCGGATATCAGCACTATTCACCAGGATGCAGATACGGTTATCCTTGGAGGACTTGTTACTCACAGCCAGGTCGCCAATTCGACTCTGGTCGGGGAGAAGGCCACAGCTCTCGCAGATGCTTCAGCCAGCGTGGGATCGCCTCAAATCCGTAACATTGCTACTATAGCTGGAAATCTCGCTAATGGGCATCCTGCTGCAGACGCCGCCATGCCACTGCTGGCCCTCAATGCTTCTGTGACAATCGCTTCACAAAATGGCGACAGGGTGGTCCCCCTCTCTGAATTTTTCCTTGGTAAAGGCAAGACAGCTCTTGACCCACGGAGAGAGATATTAACGAAAATCCACTTTACCGCCCCCCGGGAAAATGAGGGAAACAGCTTCTTGAGGCTGAGCAAGCGCGGATCTCTCACTATCGCAGTGTTGATTTTTGCTGCTGTGATTGAAGCAGACAAAGAGAAGAATGTAATCAAAGATGCCCGAATCGCCCTGGGACCAGTGGCTGCAGTTCCACTGCGTGCATCAAAAACAGAAGAATTTCTTCGCGGTGCTCCGATAACTGCTGAGACCCTTAGGAAAGCGGCAGAAAGTGTCTGCATGGAGTCAAATCCTCTATCTGATCCGGTGTGGGGATCTGCTGAGTACAAAAAAGAAATGATAAAGGTCTTTACAAAACGTGGCCTCAAACAGGCTTTAAACCAGATAGATATTACAGTCAATTAAGAGGTAGATATGGATTACGTCCAGCTTTCTTTCCAGCTAAACGGTGAGGATTTATCAGTGCAGGTTTTACCGGACACCTTACTGGTGGATCTCCTCAGAGACACTCTGGATCTCACCGGCACCAAGATTGGGTGTCGTGCGGGAGAGTGTGGTGTTTGTACAATCCTGCTTGACGGAGTTTCGGTGAATGCCTGCCTCCTTCCGGCATTAAAGGTCACAGGACGCTCTGTTGAGACCATCGAAGGAGTGGCTCAGGAGGATGGTCAATTAGATGTGATCCAGGAGAGTTTCGTCAATGAAGGTGCTGTACAGTGTGGTTTTTGCACCCCTGGAATGATCATGAACGCAAAGGAGCTTTTGAACAGGGAACCTGAGCCATCCGAGAGCGACATCAAAAACGCGATATCCGGTGTTTTGTGTCGATGTACTGGATATAATAAAATCGTGCAGGCGGTTAAAACAGCAAGTCAGGCTAAGAAGTAAACAAAGGCCCGGGAAGCTATCTAGTGTCTGTCCATCAGTTTGCCTTTAGAGGAACATGATATGAAGGAATATACCAAAACAAAGAAAGAACTCAATATCCTGACAAAGGAGGAAATCGATGCCCAGCCAAGGGTCGCTGCTCCTGCTTCGGATCTTTATGTTGCGGGTAAATCCCTGTTGAGGACAGATGCCCGGCAGAAGGTGACGGGAGCCCTCAAGTTCTGTGCCGATTTCGCGCAAGAGGGGTTTTTACACGGTAAGATCTTACGAAGTCCCCATCCGCATGCCCTGATAAAATCGATCGATACGCAAGAGGCTAAATCGTTGCCCGGTGTAGTTGCCGTGCTCACGGCCGAAGATGTTCCCGGGAGAAACGGCTTTGGAGCCATCATACCGGACCAGCCGGTTATCTGCGGTGACAAAGTGCGCTTTGTCGGCGACGGGGTTGCTCTTGTGGCTGCGGAAACGGAGCTGATCGCCCAGAAGGCTTTGGAGTATATCAAGGTCGACTATGAGATCCTTCCAGCGATATTCGATCCTCGTGAAGCCCTCGAAGAAGATGCACCCAAAATTCATGAAGATGGTAACCTCCTGCAAAAGAACAAGCTGCGAAAAGGAGATGTGAACAAAGGTTTCGCAGAAGCCGATGTTATACTGGAGAGGACTTACCAGGTGCCTTTTTTGGACCATGCCTACATGGAACCGGATGTTTGTCTGGCAATCCCTCAGCCTGATGGAACCATGCTTGTGGAGGCCCCCATGCAGGCGCCCTTCACCACAAGACGTAATATCAATGCGGTTCTAGGCGTGGCCATCAACAAGGTCAGAGTCCGGCAGGTTACCATGGGGGGAGGTTTTGGCGGTAAGGAAGACTCCCCCATCGACCTGGGTTGCAGAGCAGCTGTCCTCGCCTGGCATACCGGTAGACCTGTACGTCTGGCTCTGGAGCGAGAGGAAGTCATGCTGCAGACCTGCAAGCGCCATCCGATGATCATGGAAGTCAAGGTCGGCGCAAAAAAGGATGGCACCTTACTGGCATTTGAGGGCGTTATTTATGACGAGCAGGGAGCCTACGCAAGCCTCGGACCTACCATTCCGCCCGCGGGAGGATCGCATATACACTCAATGGTGATGATGCCCGGTCCCTATGATATACCCAATGCGAAGGTGGACGCCTACCTCTGCTACACCAACCATCCTTACGGGGGTGCAATGCGCGGATTTGGCGCACCGCAGGTGCACATCGCTCATGAGCAGATGATCGATGAATTGGCCCAGGAGTTGGGGGTATCTCCTCTGGATATGCGACGTAAAAATGGTTTCAGGCTTGGATCGACCACGGCTACCGGACAGGTGCTTGATCAGAGCGTCGGCCTTCAGGATACTCTGGAAGCATGCGCAGAGGCTTTTAACTGGGACGAGAGGTACCAGAACACGGGCTTTGTAGATGAAGAGAAGACTAAGCGAAGGGGCGTAGGGGTCGCTATGGGGTGGTATCGAACCAGCATCGGCATCAGCGGTGATGGCTGCGGCGCACATGTACACGTCCACGAAGACGGTTCAGTCTTGCTCTTTACGGGCATCACTGAAATGGGTCAGGGGTCATACACTGTTCTGCCGCAGATCTGCGCCGAGGAACTCGGCGTAAACCTCGAAGATGTTCGATATGTTGTGCCGGATACGGACATCGTACCGGAATCAGGCCCCACCGTTGGAAGCCGTTCTACCACTCTTGCTGGAAATGCCATTATCCTTGCAGCCCGGCAGATCAAAGAATCAATCCTCGATGCCGCTTCTGAAATACTGGATGTTCCAGCAGACAGACTCGAAGCCAGAAACCGCCTGATATTTGATAGAGACAACCCTGTCGTCTCAATCATGTTCAAAGATGCAGCCTTGTTATGTATGAAGACAGGCCGTAGGCTGATCGGACAGGGCTGGTGGACACCACCGAAATCAAGCCTGGACCCTGAAACCGGCCAGGGGAGCCCTTACCATGTATACACTTTCTCGACACATATGACGGAAACCGTCGTGGATATTGAAACAGGAGTAGTCGAGGTTACAGATTTTGTCGCGGCATTTGATATCGGCCGGGCAATCAACCCCAAACTGGTGGAAGGTCAAATCGAAGGCGGCGTAGCTATGGGGCTGGGGTATGCACTTATGGAAAACGTTGTTCTCGATAAGGGGTGTATCCAGAATTTAGGCCTGGAAAACTACCTTATTCCGACATCACTCGATGTTCCCAAAGTCAAGCCGATCATTTTGGAAGTGGCTAATAAGTACGGGCCGTACGGGGCCAAAGGTATCGGTGAAATGCCTAATATTCCTGCAACACCGGCAATTATAAACGCCATTGCCAATGCATGCGGTGGCCGAGTTCGATCCCTGCCGGCTGACCCTGAGGGTGTCTTTCGGGCGATTCAGAATGCAGGCGGACAACCTGAGAAGTAAGTGTTTTGCGGTAAGGAGATATAAAAAGGAGTACAGAAACACACAGTTGTGGATTACTACGGTCTTACTGGGTGCGGCAGATCACTTTTTAGGGCAAAATAATAACCCAAAGTAGATGGAGGATGGAACTATGAGAAGAAAACCCTTGTTTTCACTCACCTTTTTAATCGTGACAATCGTGACTCTTGGGCTCTGTGGAAACGTCATCGCAGACGACCCGAAGGAAATCAAGATAGGGCTGATGTTTGGCTTGACCGGCCCGGCATCCCCCATTGGTCCCGTGCAGCTGAAAGGGGCTCAAATGGCAATTAAAGAGATAAACGATGCGGGCGGGGTAAAATATAAAGGGAAGAATATTCCTGTCGTAGCTGTGATCAAAGACGATGAGACTAAAGGCGATGTGGCGGTTCGACGCTTCAAGGAATTAAGAAACGAAGACAAAGTACATGGCCTTGTCGGTTCTACATTTGCCGGCATCTCCAAAGCACTCAATACACAGATGCTGCGACAGCCGCTACCCTATGTTTCAGCCTGCGTTGCACCGATGGACATGTTTGAGAAGGGCAAACTGGCACCGACAACTTTCGGCATCCACGGAACGGCGTATTCTATTGGATATTCCGGCGCTGCCTACATCTCCACACAGTTGAAGCTCAAAAAAGTCTTTTTCCTGGCGCCGGCTTATTCTTTTGGTCGCGATCAATTCAAAGGTGCAAAAGACGCATTTGATAAATACGGGGTGGAAGTGCAGTATGATGAAGCACCGGTGAAGACCACTGACTACACGCCTTATATCAACAAGATCGCCGAAGCCAAACCCGAAATCGTAATGATGGCTCAATGGGGAACAGGTGCCATCACTGTATTGAAGCAGGCCTATGAACTGCGTCTTAATAAAAAAACCAAAATCTGGTTCAACTGGATGACCAACGTCTTTGGCAGCGGCGTGCCTGCCGAAGCTCTGGATGGTGTTTATTCACTCATGTCATGGTACTGGAATATGGAAGGTTTTGCGGATGATGAAGTGATCGCGGCCGGTAAATCCTTTGTGGACAAATATATGGCAGCCTACGGTGATCCACCAGATCCTTATGCCGGAATGGCCTATGTTGGAACAAAAGAACTGGTCCGCGGTATTGAAATTGCCCAATCGACAGACCCCATGAAAGTTGCCGAGGCGATTCGATCCAACCCCGGATTTCCTTCCATGAAAGGTCCCGGTACCTGGCGGGTTGACCAGCAGCCCATGTTCAAATATGGCGCGTTCGTGGTAAAGGGTAAGGGCCCCAGCGAGAGAAAAGGGAAATGGGACCTGGTTCAAGTTATAGGCGCATATACTGGTGATGATTATCTGCCAAGCCTGGCGAGCGAAGGCTACAAATAGAGCTATCACCAAATCCTGAACACAATGAAACCCAGGTTGAGCGACGTATCGCGGAAAGATGTGGCAAAATTTCAGTACACATTCCTTGAAAAAACGCTTAACTTGGGTGATAGGTAAAGTGCGAGTAAACACCACCTCCCATTTATAAAGGCAAGCGATGTCTGAACTCATCCTGGCAACAAAGGGCGCGACGAAACGATTCGACGGGTTGGTAGCCGTAAATGACATCACCTATGAGTTGCACGATGGGGAGTCGGCCGGTATCATCGGTCCAAACGGCGCCGGAAAGTCAACTTTTTTCAATCTGCTGACCGGCTATTTTAAACCAGACGAGGGTCAGGTTTTCTATCAGGGCAATGAAATTACCAACACCCCCCCCTATGAACGGGTAACCCAGGGGATCGCACGTACCTTTCAGCTCGTTTCCGTCTTTGACTCCATGACGGTATTGGAAAACATGATGCTGGCCCGTATCAGATTGAGTCAGAACTATCGGTCTAAGGCCAGATTTTTCTTCAAAAACGTCCATCATAAAGCCTTGATCGACGATTGTTTACAGTCCCTCGACACCATGGGCATTTCAGGCAAGGCGGAAACAAAAACCTCTGACCTTTCTTATGGTGAAAAAAGAGAGCTCGAGATCGCCATCGCCCTTTCTCTGAAGCCGAAAGTACTCTTACTGGACGAGCCCTTTGCAGGCCTGAGCCAGGTGGAGATCGTCCATATAAGCAATGTTATCAAAGAATTAAAGGGGAAATTTGCCATTGCCATCGTCGAGCACAAGATATCCAAACTGATGGAGCTGATTGACAGCCTGAGTGTCATCAACGAGGGGGTGCTGATTGCCAGCGGCCCTCCTGATAAAGTCATCCATGACCCCCGGGTCAGGGAATGCTACTGGGGCAAGGAAGATATGCAATGTTATTGAACGTAGACAACCTGGATGTGTGTTACGGACAGGCCAAAGTCCTTCATGATATTAAAATGCATGTCGAGGAAGGGGAGCTTGTCTGTATTGTTGGACGAAATGGTGCCGGTAAAACGACTCTTTTGAAAACCATCGGTGGTTTTATGAAACCCGCCAGTGGCGATATTCACTTTCGGGGGAACAACATAGAAGGCGTGCCTCTGGAGCAGGTGGCAATGAAGGGCATTAAATATGTCTTTCAGGACAAAAGGGTCTTTGGTGAACTGACCGTGAGAGAAAATATCGAACTCGCAGCCTATCCTACTGATGAGAGTTTACCTGAAGCCATTCAAAAGGTGGTCGATATCCATTCAAAGATGGAAAGACTTCTTGATTCCAAGGCCAAAGGATTGAGTGGGGGGGAACGGCAGGTTCTTCTTATCGGCAGAGCGCTCATCGGAAAGCCGCAGCTGCTGTTGGTGGATGAACCCACTGAAGGACTGGCTGCCAAGATCATTGGCGAGATCATAGACATTCTTCTAAAAATGAAATCCCGTGTTTCCATGGTAGTTGTCGAACAGAATCTTTCCACGGTTTCCCGTCTGGCAGACCGCGTTTATATCATGAAAGAAGGAAAAATCCTGCGGGAAATTACAGACAAAAAATTGATCCAGCAGCCCGCATTGTATGAAGATGATCTTTAGCACCTTACTTCTGGAATTCTGCAAGTAAAAACAAGAAACAGAGGCATGTCTTTTGAAATTAGGTGGTTACATATACCACCATGGTACTTACCCCCCCTTGTGGGGTGTTAGAGGACTCGAGGGAGATACATGATCAGTAAAATAGAGAAAAGCCCTGTTTTAACCCTTGCAGTCATCGCTGTCGGTTTCACCATTTTTGCCGCCTTTACCTCGTATCCCAAAATTACCGATTTTATGATTTTTTGTGTTTTCGTACTCGGTTTCGATCTGATCTACGGACACATGGGGCATCTCTCCTTCGGCCACATGCTCTATCTGGGAGCGGGGTCATACGGTGCTGCGATATTCGCTTATTTTGTCAGCCCCAATCCGTTTCTGGCCATTGCCTGTGGAATTATGACCGCAGCTGTGCTCGGTCTTGTCTTGGGCTCAGTTGTCGTGAAAACATCGGGCGCAGCTTTTGCCCTTTTGAATCTAGCCTTGAACGAGGTTGGCGCGTTCATGGTTCTGGTCCCCTTTCCAGAATTGACCGGAGGTGAAGACGGACTTTCGGTTTATTTTGAAAGCTATGGGTTCATTGACGTCAATAACCCAATATTCTGGTACTGCTTTTGCCTGGTTTCGCTGCTGGCAGTCTGTTATCTGGTCATTCGGTTTGTCCAATCTCCATATGGTATATTTCTTAAAGCTACCAAGGAAAATGAAATTCGTGTTAAATTCTTAGGCTATAACACGTATATCTATAAACTGGTGACCTTTGTCTTGTCCTGTGCCATTGCCGGATTCGCTGGAGCGTTGAATACCGTAAACCTGTCATATACCAGTCCCAGCTTAATCGACCCCACCCGGAATGTGGAAGTGATTTTTGCAGCTCTCATGGGAGGGGCAGGCAATGTCATCGGCGCTGTAATAGGAGGGACTGCTTTTATGACCATCAGCAATTACCTTGCACAATACATTATTCGATGGGAAATGTTTTTGGGAATTGCACTACTGATTTTCGCTTTCAAATTCAAAAAGGGGATATGGGGATATATCGGTAGAGCATAATCGATTTAAGAGTAAGGTACTAACCCCGACGAGCGGGATAAGTACCATGGTGATATATCTAACAACATAATTTCAAAAGACATTCCTCAGTTTCTTGTTGTTTATTACAGAAGTTCAGGAGTAAGGTACTAATCACCACCCGCACAGTTGGCGGTTTGGCAATAAACATTACAACCTCTAAACGGATGTCTGAAATATGCTTCAATCAATCCTGTTCGGCCTGACCATCGGTGGCATCCTGTACATTATCGCTATCGGTCTTTCGCTTACCTTCGGAGCTATGGGAATTGTAAATTTTGCCCATGGCTTAATTTACACTATAGGTGCTTATGTTCTGTATACCATGCTCTCGCAGCTGGGAATGAACTTCATAGTTGGGGGCCTGGTTGCAGTCCTGGTATCGATACCTATCAGTTATCTTATAGAGAAATTCGTTATCAGGAAGCTGTACGGGGAATCCATTGATTATGCCATCATCGCCACATATGCCGTTTTACTCATCGGAGTCGATTTGATTAAATGGCTTTATGGGCCTAATCCCCTGCCGATAGGTGATCCTGTGGGCAAATCTATCAGCTTTTTGTCTGTCGAGATGCCCGTATACCGACTGATTATTATTTGTATCTCCTTCTGTATATTTGTTGGGCTGTCCCTGTTTTTTAAAAAAACCCTGGTGGGAAAGATTGTTATTGCCGGCCTGCAAGATCAGGAGGCAGTGAAGAGTCTGGGTATTCGCGTTGAGAAGTACTTTACCATGATCTTCGTTCTTGGCAGCGCTCTTGCCGCACTCGGCGGGGTACTCTACGCTCCGATCAGTACTCTGGATCCGTATATGGGGTTTCATATACTCATCCTCTGTTTTGCTGTTGTTATTGTCGGCGGAATGGGAAACCTGAGAGGAACAGCTCTTGCCGCCTACGGCCTGGGCTTGGTCATGGCCATTACCGGAAGGTACTGGGGGCCGGCTTCCGATGCGATGGTCTATGTAGTAATGGCACTTGTCCTTATCTTCAGACCCATCAAAACATGACGTGGCCAAGTAAGTACGGCTGCTTTTCCAAGCCACTTTTCCCATTAAACCTCTCCTCTCCGTTTGCTGCTTGAGGTCAAGAACGTGTGTCCTGTGGAAGTATGCAGGCCCCACGACAGCCTTGTACTCATGGTTTAAATCGGAAAGGGATCTGCTCTAATACCTCCCTTCCCAACCCGAACAAATCGGAACTTTTAAAATCCTTGGATAAGTACCTTATAGCACGTTTCCATGTCTGTGAGGCCTATACGTTCGAGTTATATCTTGGCTCCGCACAAAAAAAATACACATATCTGTTAATTGTAATTGGTTTTTATTAATCAATAGGTTAATTTAATCCGAAACTATTTAACTTATAGGTTAAAAATGAAACCTCAGCATAAAATCATTATTCGAGAGCAACTCGAAGTAACGTTAAGCCATCTCTCCGACATTTCAAGCATCCAACGACCTTCGAGAGGTTGGCTACGAGCTATACGGGAAGCTCTCGGCATATCAAGCAAGCAATTTGCTAGACGCCTTGGGGTTAAGCCTCCACGAATCACCGTGCTTGAAAAAAATGAGATGTCGGGTTCTGTCAAAATGAAAACTATGCAAGAAGCTGCCGATGCTATGAATTGTGATTTTTTCTATGCCTTAATCCCACGAGAGAGCCTCACAGATACCGTGCGAAAACGCGCTCGGAGTTTAGCGAATAAACGATTGAGTAGAGTTTCACACTCCATGCTGCTTGAAGCTCAGAACTTGCCTAACTCCGAACAGAAGAAAATATTTGAAACCGAAGTAGAAGAGCTATTAAGAAAGATGCCGAAAGAACTGTGGGATGATCATGACAGAATTTGATTATCCACCTGGAGCAACTCCGATCGATCCTGAGGGGCTGAAGGCCTGCTGCCCTCTCACATAACCAATCGGTCAGAGCTCGATCGCTGGGAGCAAGAGAACATCAAAGAAGCAGAGGAATGGGCATTTCGGAAAAGTGATAAAAATATTGGAATAGAAGCCTGGTCAATCAGACCGTCCCTTACAGGTTTATTGGAGGATGCGAAAGTCTGGATCGAGTGCGGTGTGTACCCTGCAGATGAAATAGCCGCCCGGTTCCATCATCGAATGGTATTTATTCATCCGTTTGCCAACGGCAATGGCCGACATTCTCGACTTATGACTGATTTGCTTCTGTTTCATGCGTTGGATCGGCCACGATTTACATGGGGCAGTAGCAGTATTACAAATGCCGGAGAGTGCCGAACAAATTACATCAAAGCACTGAGGGCGGCGGATAAAAATGATTTCAATTTACTGCTCGCATTCATTAGATCATAGTCATGCATTTTAGACCGAAACAAAAAAGGAATAGGCTAAGCCTCCAGCACTT
>CAXMTO010000370.1:0-6524 GCA_964196355.1 uncultured Myxococcota bacterium | reverse complement strand
TATCAGTCATCCGATACCGAAATAATGGAGCGTTTTCCTCGGTTGATAATCTGGAATTATCAATATTTTTAAATACTCCATTGAGCGCCAGGTTTATGGGAAAGAACTTTTAATTATAACCAGTGTCAGAATGCTCCTTTTCTGGTAAGTATTTTGGGCATGATCCAAGTTCAAACTGATCAGGAAGAAGCTGAACCTGCGAGGTGTGCTTTGCAGCAGAGGATTGCCAAGGGAAGCTTTTTTCTGCTGGCATAGGGATTGAGCCAGGGCCTATAGAAAAAACGGGGTTACTGTTCACCCGCTTCTTTTGAAAGGAAGTATCTTACAGAAACGAGAAAAACAGAGAAGTTTGATGTCCACTATTGACGACCGACCTCACGCCGGATATGCTTGCGATCCAAGGACGTTTGGTTTGTTCCGATGCCCCCTACGATCATGGATTCCGATACCTGCGCCGAGCTCAAAGACCCTCTCGTTGCATTGCAAATTACGCTTTCGCAAGATAGACTTGCTCTTTGTGACGAGGTGCACCAGGACTTTTACTATCCCATGGGCTGAGATGTAATGCCATCGAGAACCAGCATCACTCTTTTTGTCAATTAGAGGAGGCTTATGAAACTTGCTACAGTTTTTAACTATACCCTGGCCTCATGCCTGACACTCCAGCTCATGTCCGGCTGTTCTGTTGGTCCACAAATGCTGCAGGGCGTATATCTAAGCTACAACGACCGTGTACGGGCAACGGCCGATCAGGAGCTGTTGTTAAATATTGTTCGCTTGCGCTACCTCGATACCATAGAGTTTCTCGCCATCAATTCGATCAGCGCTCAGGCCTCTTTCAATGTGACGCTGGGAGCCGAAATAGCCCCCAACAATGCTGAAACTACACTGGTCATCCCAGAACTTCACTATTCCGATCGTCCGACATTCTCTTTTAGCCCGCAACGGGGAAAAGAATTCGCCAAACGGCTTGTTGAGCCGATAAAAGTCAACACCCTGGCCTACCTCGCAGCGTCGGACTGGCCCATCAAGATTTTGATGCAGCTGCTGGTCAAGGAAATCAATGGTGTCGTCAACGAATCGCACGGGGATATCGAGAGTTTTAACAGAATTGCATATGAGCTTGGTGATTTGCAAAAAAAGAATAAGCTGATCATCGCTTTCACCGAATACCAGAACCCGGTATCTGCACCAATTGCAAAAAGCCTTATCAAGGCATCCGATCTTATCTCCGCCGCCAAAGCCGGCTACACCTTCACTCCTGATGCAGACGGCCTTTATTTGAGGCTATCAGAGCCTAAACCACAACCGATCTTGTGGTTGCGAACCACCCCTCCGGAAGCAAGGGGTATACTGGAGCGGTTGGGTGTCACGAAGACTGACGATGAGCCGGTCGAATTGCGAGCCGGTACCAAGCTGCGCCTTCACTCTTCGACTTACAGTAATATTCACCTGCGCACCCGTTCCGTGTTGGGTGCCATTGTCTATCTTACCCAGGGGATTACCCCTCCGCAATCGCACATTGACAGGAATATCACCTTCAGTACCTGGCCATTCCCCGGACCGGATAACAATATAATTGACGAGATCTTCAAGGTTCAAACTTCAACATCCAGGCCACTGGCAAGCCTCGCTGTGCAATATCGGGGGCACTGGTTTTATATCGACGAAACTGACCTTTCATCTAAGTCTACTTTTCTGGTGCTATCCGAAATATATCGGCTTGCTCTCATCGGCTCTGACCGGTCCCAGGCCCCTTTGCTCACTCTGCCGCTTGGAGGGCCGTAATACAGCTTAGCTATTACTGCAGCGATGTCACTCTCTGATGCACTGGCAGTCCATAACGGCTCCAACCTATTTGGCCAAACAGTTGGAACCCTCATACTACTAACCCAGCATAGCTGGATAAATGCCTTTCGCAATTTATTTTGCTGGTGGCGCTGACAGGCCCCTCGCTTATCCTTGCAAAAGGTGTCAACCACGATGAGAGTCTGATTCTTCCTGACCACCCAGCGCTCGGAGATTGTTCTCTGAACATCAATATCTGAAGGTTGCCAAATCGAACCTAAACCAATTTGGCATGTGCCTCAACTTGACATGTATACTGTGAATTGAATTAAGAAGGTGTCCCAAAAAACTATCAACATAAAAAGATGCTTTTGACCTTTACAAGGTTAAGATTACCCAGACTAACCTAACAGGAAAAACCGTTTTAAAACTATTGATGTTTCCAGATAATTAATAAGCTCTGTACCATATCGCTGGAGTTGATAATTTTGAACCTGGAGGTGATAGGTAAGAGGATTTTATCCGTCATTTTCTGCAGCAACTGTGGAAGAAGGCACCATTCACTTCAGCAAGGTAAGGGTTAAGGTGCAAAATAGTGCCAACCTATACTAGGTATGCGTTTTCGCTATAGTGTGCTCCTTAAAGCGCAGAAGCTGTATAAACAGGTCTAAAATGGAGCACAGGGGCGTCTCGTTCCATAGACAGGCGCTAATCTTGCCACGACACAACCTTACCGTTTTCTACATATACATATTTTGTTTGAGAATAATCTCTGTAAATATATTGCTTGTTAACTCCGTGGCTACCATTAGATTTATTGATTTTCTTCGGTTTTCCCCAAGAGGTTAGAAGTGCTTTTTCGGACATTCCAACTTGCACCTTCCTATCTTTTATCAGGGATAGCTCATGGCTTGGATATAACCCTCGACGGTCGGTGATAAGACATCGCTTTTTCAGGCGACCCTAAAAAAACCAGCTTCCTGATCGAAACCGCTCCATTTACTGTCATCAACGTATCCTTTACAGGTCGATCTTTCAAGGTTTTCTTCGTTTACCCACTAAGCTCCTGTCAGGTACCCTGCCTTTCCGGTCAACTACGGATTCACACTGACTCTGCCAGAGTACAGCATTGTTAGAGATTATCAGGAAATAGCCATCAATATCCTGGAATCATAGTGTTTCAGTCTAATGATCAAGAGACAACATTCCCCCGTATCATGCAATCATAGTTTTTGCACATCTATAAACGGCTCCTCATGGTCGGGCCAGCCATCGTCATACGACTCCAGAATTGTCTCCACACATTTTTCCGGAAACGGGGGTGCCCTTTTTCGATTCGGCTTGTCCTCCTCGGATAACCCAAGATGATCCAATATCTTTTTTATCACCTTCCGTTCATATATGAAGCTGATGACTTTCATCAAACCACCGCAATGCGTGCAAACAAGCGGGTCAACCTCCCATACTTTTTTGATACATTCCCGCCACACAAGGAGTGGCACTTTTTTGGGATTGAAACCGCTTACAACAATTACCTCGCTCTGATCAGCTTTCTTTTCCTCGCAGTTTGCCCCAACCTCTTCTGCCTTGCGCCTGTCACCCCGCATCCGGTTTGAATACCAACCTAAATACCTCACCATTTGTGCTAATCTATCGGGTATATGCTGGGTTATGGCGGCCATAAATTCCAACGCACTGAAAGTCTGAAAGTTTTTCTTATTGCCGCCATGACTCATTTTAGACCTATAGATGACAGTGCCGGTATTTTCGATGTAGCTCAACTTGGCAAGCGAGAAGGTGTTGCGGATAATATATTGAGCCAGGTTTTCTATGCCTTTGCTATCTCCTGGCTGAATCCGCACTTCATTATGAACACTAAATCCTGAATTATGCCGCCAAGTCATGATCATTTTGATAAACGAATTGTCAATCCACCCCTCTTTTAGCAGCATCTTCAAGACTGACGCTCGAAATAACTCAGCGAGCCGCTTTATATCAACTTTCGGCATCACATAAAAATCCCCGCTTTCTGTGAACAGACCATCCGCCACTAAAGCATGGAGATGTGGATGCCATTTCGCGTAATCACCGAAACTCTGAATAGCCAAAGCTATTCCGGGGATACCGTGTTTTTTATTCAGGACTGTTTGAAAGAACATTTTAAGGCTTGAGGTCGCACATTGGCTCAACTTGCCAAGCAATTTACGATCATAGAGGAAATAGCGGCGAAGAATTTTAGGAATGCTGAAAACATACTGACGATGCGGTACAGGATACAGCACATTCTCCTGCAGGTGATCAGCGAACTGTACTACCTTTTTCGCATGGCACGATGGACAGAAATAACGGCCACGGCAACTGAAGGACAAAAGATATTCGTAGTGACAATCAGGACAGCGGACTCGAGCGAACCCCTGGTGGAGATCCCCACATTCCAGAAACTTCCTTACTATAAAGGAGACTACCGGTCTATAGAAACCGTGTTTTTTTGAAAAGAGCTCGTCGTAACGTTCCTCGAACTCATCAAAATGTTCATTGAGAAGTTGCCATAATGCGGACTCTCTTGGTTTTCTCTGTCTATAAACCTGCGCTGTATCGCTCCATGACATCGCAATTCCTTTGTTTGGTGTACAAAGGCTGCAATGTAATGAGCGGTAGTAATAATTATCCTACAATCTTAAGCAAATCTCCTCCATTGTACTGGAGCGAGTTAGATTCACGTTGAAGCAAGCTAGGTGGTTTGTTTTCGTTCAATTGCACGTCTCACTGTCAGCATAGTATATAGAAAATCAGAAAAGGAGCTGTTTCTTGGCAAGCTCAACCTTTTAACAGTTTTACCTTGATCGTGACCAAATATCATGGTCGAAATGGAGCATTCTTGCCCTCTTTAATATTTAAAATTATTGCCAGGAGTCAGACAGCAAATGGAGCATTTTAGATTATTGATTCTTCCAGTCGTGCCGAGATAAATCTACAACCTCGGAAATCCCTTAAATTGGGAAGAAATTGGTTATTACTAGCCAGTGGGTGAATGCCTGAGAGGGTACAAGTCCCACCTGACCAAAGCTGAGCCAGCAGGTCAGTAGTGAAATCTGCGGGTAAGCCCGGTAACGGGAGTCCGAAGCCAGATGGATCAAGGATGCAGGCTCTGTATTGAACCCCGAAAAATCAATTATCGTGGCCTTATGATAACTTCCTGGTTACAGGAAGTGAAAGCCGACAGTCTCTGGAAACTGGAAGGCAGTAGAGCTGGATGCAATATCCCCAGCCATTTTCCCATTTTCTTTGCCATTCTTTCCTACTCCTTTTTCAGAATTGCATATCGTCACCGCCGCACGGTAACTGAGCGTGGTCTACAAATTGCACACAACTCTAGGCATGACGAACCCAGATCGTGTATAACGCAAAGTTGAGCCGACATACCAGAGCGACAAAGTCGCGGCGGTATGTTCGGTCTCAAACGTCATGTTATGTGTTTTGTGTGTCGTGTAAAAAGCTCAATATCTCTTTTAATAATTGATTGGGCTTTTCTTCTATGACCAAATGCCCTGCATCATGGATTAGCTTAAGAATAGAGCCAGGAATCAGTCTATTTAGTTCTTTACCTTTTGACACTGGAATCCATGAATCTTTGCTTCCCCACAATATCAACACGGGCAATGAAATGGTTGGGTATAACACCTGTACTTCATCAGTATAGCGGGAATCGGCTTGAGCAATTTGCCGATAAAATGCTTCTTTTCCATTGTCTTTTATCCAAGGCTTTATTATCCCATCAAGCGTAGTATTATCAATGGCTGTGTATGCAGCCGTTTTAACATAAGCTTTGACAATGGCTTCATGAATATAATCTGGTACGCCAGAGAAAGCGGCTTCATAGGTATTCACATGACGAAAGAAAGGTGAGCCCCAAGGTGAGACCGCGACCGGATCAATAAGAACAATTTTGTCAAACTGTCGTTTGTTCAGTAAATGGGTTCTAAGGATAGTTGCGCCACCAAAATCATGACCGAGAATGATCGGCTTCTCCAAACCCCAATGGTCTAATAACTGGTTAAGTATCTCATTCTGAATGCCAAGTGAGACATCGCCTGGTTGCATACTTGACTGGCCATAACCAATCAAGTCGTAAAAATATACCGTGTAGTCTTGAGATAAATTATCAATCAGATGACGCAGACTGAAAGATGACCAAGGAGTGCCATGAACACAAACCAAAGGCGGGCCACTCCCTTGGACGCCGTATTGTATGGCCCTGCCTTTGTAGTCAAAAACTTCTGTGAGTTCCCATTTCTTCATAAACTAACCTTTCACACTTAACAAGTAATTATATAGTTTCTGTATAAACCGCAATCTTGAGTGTTATACAGGAAGAAGCAAGTCCGACATCGTCTTTACTGCTACTGTAACTACTAGGAATGATCTTGTATTTCAAGAAACCTTTCAATAAGGTAATAGGTCAGCGTGTCGTTGTGAATCATGTTAAGCACGGTGGTTGATGCCACGGCAGTATCTGCAACATCCGGTCATAGATTAGCACTGGCAGTATCAAACTATCGTATCTATTCGCTCGTGAAGGTGTTTCCTGATAAGTTTTTACTTCAACATGCCCAAAAAACTTGCCAGAAAAGGAGCATTCTTGCATTTTTAATAATCCAATATCCTTTCCAGAAACCCAACAGCAAATGGAGCATTTGAAATTATTGATGTTTCCAGATTATCAACCGAGAGCATTA
>CAXMTO010000369.1:0-11572 GCA_964196355.1 uncultured Myxococcota bacterium | reverse complement strand
TGCCGGCAGGATGGACAGTTATGTAGATCTGCTCCAGTCAAATGGGGGTTCAATGATCATGATTGCCAAAGGTAACCGCTCGCAGCAGGTCACTGACAGCTGCAAAAAACACGGCGGTTTCTACCTCGGATCCATCGGCGGCCCGGCGGCAATTCTGGCAGAGGAAAACATCAAGAAAGTTGAATGTATAGACTATCCGGAACTCGGAATGGAGGCGGTATGGCAGATTGAGGTCATCGATTTCCCTGCTTTCATCCTGGTGGATGATAAAGGAAATGACTTTTTCTCCGGCCTGATGTAGGGAATGGTTGTGAGTGTCAGCCTTTGCAGACTGACACTCCCAAGGAAGAAGGGTGGTTTTGGAAAAGGTACTAAGCCATTGATCGAATCTTATTTTTAATATCCCCAACGGCAAGGCCCTGATGCGGAAGTTGCTCGGCGATGCCGCCATGGCCCAGCTTACTGGTTCCCATGAGTGCATATTTAGGTGTAAGACCCCGCTCGAGCAGCCAGGTCCCATACCGTGAGCCCAGACCCGTTTTTGTATTCTGGCTCTCCACCACTAGTGCAAAAGGAGATCTGCCGACTTTCTCGACCATCTCCTCATCTATCACATTGAGAGTGGGCTTGTTGATGAGGCCAACGTTTATCCCTTCAATTTTCAACTGCTCGACTGCATCAAGACATCTGTAGACCATCTCACCATAGGTCACGACGGTTCCGTCGCTGCCACCCCTGATCACTTCGTCTTTGCCGGGCACAAAAGTGTAGTTGTCACCATACAGACGATCTCCTGCCTCATTGAAAATATATGGTGTGGCAGATCGGGTGGAGAACACAAATCGCAGTCCTGGATCATTGAAAATCTTCTTTAACAGTCCACGCAGCTGACCGACATCCGCCGGGAAATAGAGCCTGGTAAGATCACTTTCAGCCAGCGCATTGTCGGCAAAGAAGTTGTTAATACCAAAATGGCACGTGTTGTCAGCCATATCATCAATTCCCGCGTGGGAAAAATGGGCGAGGACATTGGCATCATTGAGGCGGGCCATGGTGATTTCAGATACCACCATCTCGAGAAAGGCGGAGAAAGTACCAAAAATTCCCTGTCGCCCCTGCTCGGAGCCAAAACCTGCGGCAACTGAATAGTTATTCCTCTCCATAATGCCGCCACTAACGTAGAGAGCAGGGTGGTTCTTCCTGATATGGTGCAAGCCGCAGGATCCCTCCAGATCTGAATCAACTACAAGTACTCTTGCGGCAGCATCTTCTGTTTCATCGAGAATTTTGCAGACAATCTTGCCAAAATCATCCCTGATTTTTCCAGTTTCCGAGCTGCTGCCGATAAAGGAAACCTTTACTTTCTCAACCTTGCAATTGGTCAGCGCATCCACAGCAGCCGTTAGTCCCCGTGCCTTAAGATAATCAACGGCCAGGTTCACGGCAATGACGTCATGTCCTTTTGGTGTGCCTTCGATACCGGCAACACCGACTGCCATCGGCCTTTTATTGACCAAGGCGACCGGACCATCTGCAACAAGAGCCTTCCGGATACGGTCAAAAAGCGAACCCAGATCCTCACCATCACCTGCATTTGCTTCAAGGCCGTGTCCCTGCAGCGTTTTGACAACGTCATACCCTTTCATATACTCACTGGGATGACCGGCAATAGTCACATCGTTGTCATCGATAAACAGCTTAACGTTCAAACCTCTTGCGACAGCATATCGTGCAGCCTCAGCATTATCTCCTTCCATCTGCGAACCATCGCTGCCGAACATGACAACGCTCTTTTCGGTATCAGCTTCAGCTACACCATTCACATAGCTCCAGAGATGTCCGAGCCTGCCTGAAGAAAAAAAGATCCCGTTTTTCTCATCACGCTCCGGATGCCCATAATATCCCTTATCGTACTCCCTGTAGTGAAGCAGAGACTCTTCCTCGCGGTGCCCGTTGAGCACAGCCATCATGTACTGAATAGCTACCCTGTGTCCCGCTTCATCAAAATAAACAGGATGAATGGTGTCGCTTCCTTTCATAAAACCATCAACGATAAGGAGCTCCGGCACGATATCAAAGGCGCCTCCAGTGTGCCCGCCCAAACCTTTGACATTGGCAAGTGCGGTAAAAAATATCAGACTGTCACGAACAAGAACGATATTATTTTTTAAACTCTGCAGCTGCTCATCCGTCAGCTTTTCCTGGTTTAAATCAAATTCCAGCGGAATATATCCGCTCAAGTCTATAGGAAAATCCATTTTCTCTCCGATCTTCTATTAAAATATTTATCCAATATGGCAATATACATCCACACAATTATGCGCTTTTTTCTTTTTCTTTTTCTTGTGGTAAAATGAGGTTCAGCAATACCCCCAGAATTCCTGCAAGACCTATTTTTTCAATGGCAAAGGCTCCCGCAGTGAATTTCATGCCACCAATACCGCATACTAAAATCACGGATACTATAATCAAGTTTCTCGGCGTTGTAAGATCCTGACTGGATTTAACCAGGGAATTAATACCAACAACAGTGATCATGCCAAAAAGCAGGATCATGATTCCGCCCATTATCGGGGCTGGAATCGTCGCAAGCAGGGCTCCGACCTTTCCTACGAGGGAAAGAAGAATGGCGGTAATGGCGGCCCAGGTCATGATGGCCGGATTATAGGCCTTAGTCAATGCGACTGCACCGCTGACTTCGGAGTAGGTTGTATTCGGTGGACCGCCAAGCATTGAGGCGATAGTCGTTGCAATCCCGTCTCCGAGCATGGTCTTCTCAATTCCGGGATCCTTCACGTAGTCCTTTCCGGTTACCGAACCAATGGCCAGAACATCACCAAAATGTTCAATCGCCGGAGCTATAGCGACAGGCACGATGAATAAAATTGCCTCCCACTTCCATTCGGGCAACACAAAGGCCGGCATCGCAATCCACGCCTTTTCTGCCAGAGGCGCCATGGAAATCAAGGCAGGAGCCGTCCAGTTTGCCAGAGCCCCCGGATCAAAAGATGCCTGCACAGACGCAGTAAATCCTGTAACATCAAGGAGAAGGGCTGCCGCATAACCAGCACAGATGCCACAAAGGATCGGAATCAGTTTAAACCAGCCTTTGCCAAGTAGAGAGACAAGTACTGTCGTAATAAGTGAGACCCCGGCAATGATCATAGCCGTTTTTTGCGGTACCAGCCATGCTGAACCGTCACCGGTGCGTCCCACCGCCATGTGTACAGCGACAGGAGCCAGAACAAGGCCAATGACCATAATTACAGGCCCTGTAACAACAGGGGGAAGAACTCTGTGGAGAGCAGCTGATCCAAAATATCGGATGCCAAAGCTCAGCGCCACATAAAGCACACCGGCAGCAGCAAGACCACACATCGTCGCAGGAATACCCCAGGTCTGGACCCCATATATGATTGGTGCAATAAATGCAAAAGAGGATGCGAGAAAAACTGGTACTTTTCCCTTTGTGATAATCTGAAACACTAGAGTCCCAAGCCCGGCAGTAAAGAGCGCTACATTGGGGTCAAGGCCTGTTAATATCGGCACGAGAACCAAGGCGCCAAAAGCCACAAACAGCATCTGCGCCCCGAGCAAAGCATCGCTCACTTTGAATTTATAATCACTGTTCCGTATCTCACCGGGCATAATCACAACCTCCTTTTATTGGTTTTTATTACTATTTATCTGAATGAACTCCAGGCAGCAGATGAGACAACCTGTTTCCCTGAATACGTACCAATTTTTATGCTGCACTCAAAAATGACAAAAAAAAAGTCATTACAGTAACTGTAATGACTTTCAGGGCTATTTTGTGCCGAAGATTTTATCCCCGGCATCACCTAGTCCCGGTAATATGTATCCCACCTCATTTAATCGCTCATCAACCGAAGCGACATAAATATCCACATCGGGGTGTGCCTCTGTGACTCTCTTGATCCCTTCAGGTGCCGCCACCAGAAAAAGTCCTTTAATTTTTTTGCATCCGGCCTTTTTCAGAGTTTCAATAGTTGCAAGCAGAGTCCCGCCGGTTGCCAGCATCGGATCGAGAATCAGAGCGATACGTTCATCGATTTCCTTTGCTGTTTTTACATAGTACTCGACCGGCTGGAGAGTCTCCTCGTTTCGATAATATCCTACTACGCTCACTTTGGCAGATGGGATAAGATCGATAACACCATTCATCATGCCAAGACCGGCTCGCAGTATAGGTACAATAGTTATCTTCTTTCCCTTCAGTTTTTCGACTTCGACGGGTCCCGCCCAGCCCTGAATCGTCTTTTTCTGAACAGGCAGATCCTTGGTAGCCTCATAAGTCAATAACCTGGCGACCTCTGAAGAGAGATCCCGAAAATCCTTAGTTGAAATATGATGCTCCCGCATGAGGCCGAGTTTATGCTTAATCAGTGGATGATCCGCTACATGTACGCTCATAATTGCCTCCCGAGGCGCTTAGTTCCTATGAAATCCTTTCTTGTTTTTTTATAGAAAATCATTTGGTGAAGTCACATTTACCTAATACCGGTAAACAGTAAAAAATCCTGCACACATCCAGGTGGTACAAATCTTTGTAGAAGCGCAGATTCCAAACTTGTCAGTGGCCGGATTTGGGTTGAAAATAATTTTCCTGAAAGAGAAAACATATGTGGCTTCTGTTATAAAAAAAACCGCAAAATAGCAAGGTATTTTCCCGGATGGTCTCTGGCAGCAGAACTCATTTTAAGGCACGGGCTTTGCCAATTTTAGTGTGTGGAACAAGTTCAACACTGATAATACTGGCAAAAATCAGGGCGCCTCCCAAAAATTGAAAGGCTGTCAATCGCTCACCTAAAAATAACATGCCGCCGATTGCAGCAAATACTGTCTCTGAGCTGAGAATTATTGCTGCGTCTGCAGCCGGTGTGTATCTCTGTCCGACAACCTGAAAAGTGAAGGCCATTCCAACGGAAAAGAAACCAACATAACAAATGCCCCAGATCGCACTAAAAAAATCTGCCAGTACCGGAGATTCAACAAAATAGCCTAAAACCAGGCCACTGATTCCGCAAACAGCAAATTGAGCCACTGCAACAACCAGTGGGGCTCTGGTTCTTGATGCCATGATTCCCACCAGCATAACATGGGTGGCCCAGAAAACTGTGCTTGCAATAACCCAGAGATCTCCGTCAGCGAACTCAAGATTCTGGGCCCCACTCATGACATATGTACCGATGAAACAACAGATCGATGCAGGCCAAACAACAAAGTGCACTTTACGCCTGAGGAAAAACAGACCGAGGAATGGAACCATAGGGACGTAAAGCGCCGTTAAGAAACCTGAGTTTGTAACGGTTGTATGGAGGATACCGTGTTGCTGGAGCACAGCTGCTATCAGCAGAACTATGCCGATGACAACAAGAGTCAGCCAGTCTTTTGTCTCAAACTTTCTCTCCAGTCTCTCTACTCGTTTGAACTGGTTGAGCGCAAAAGGGAAAACGATTAAGCCACCTACCAGAAAACGGGCTCCGGTAAAACTGATTGAACCGAGATTACCTGTACCTATCTGCTGAACCACAAAACTACTTCCCCAAATGGCAGCAGCCAGAGCAAGGAGTGAATTTGCCTGTAATCGATTCATATTCTTCCCGTCAGTTAAACATATCCTCTTTTCCGGCAGCAAGTATACATCTACTCACTCATTTTACAACTCTTTCAGCATACTCATAAAGACCGTTCGTCAAGCCTGTTCCTCCACCTGCATGTTTCGTTTGGATATGTTTCTACCAACTAAAAGTTTCATATGAAATAAACCTTGACATCCTTAATCCTCCGTTGAATAGTAGAACCACAGTACAGCCATCCGCAGTGTCGGTTCAAAAACCATAATCACACAGGTTTTATCTCCATGGACATGCTATCACCACGTCAAAATAAAATTCTCGTTCTGGCCGGAAGAGAGGGCAGAGTTGATGTTGAAAAGCTATCAAGCATCTTTGATATTTCTCCACAAACTATCCGTAAAGATCTCAACATCCTCTGCGACAGGCAACTCCTGCAGAGGGTTCACGGCGGTGCTATTGTAGGTTCGGGTATCGAAAATGTGAGTTACGAGGCGAGACGTCTGCTTGCCCCTGGCTCTAAAAAGGCGATCGGGGAAATGGCTGCCACACTGATTCCCGACAACAGCTCGCTGCTCATCAATATCGGCACAACAACTGAGCAGGTCGCCCACTCTCTCAAAGATCACAGAGGATTGCTGGTAATCACCAACAATATCAACGCAATTGCCATTATGAAGAATTTCCTCGGAATTGAGCTGATTATAGCTGGTGGTCAGGTTCGCCGCTCAGACGGGGGAATAATCGGCGTCGCCGCGGTTGATTTTATTAATCAGTTCAAAGCTGACTACGCCGTCATAGGTGTTTCAGCCATTGATGAAGATGGGTCCCTTCTCGATTACGATTTCGGAGAAGTCCGTGTGGCACAGTCAATCATAGAAAATGCCCGCCACGTTATTCTGGTAACTGACAGGATGAAACTTGAGCGTAGCGCACCAATTCGTATCGGCCATATCTCCCAGATCAACACCATAGTTACTGACGGCAAACTTCCGCAGAAGCTCAACGCAACATGCGCAGAACATGGTGTTCATGTGGTTATTGTCGACGAATAAATAACTTATTAAATTCTGGTTCATTTTATTGTCCATTACTTACCTTGCAAGTTCACGTCCGAAACTTACTGTGTCATGAAACGAAATTATCTTATAAACACTACGAATATTTACTCAGGTACTGCTATGAAAACTCCAGTTTTTGATCTTGCCATTATCGGTGGCGGTATTAACGGCACCGGCATCGCCCGCGACGCTGCAGGTCGTGGGCTGTCCGTCTTTCTCTGTGAACAAAACGACCTGGCCAGTGGAACATCATCGACCAGCACCAAGCTTATTCATGGTGGATTACGCTATCTCGAACATTATGAATTCCGGTTGGTAAGAGAGTCTCTCAAGGAACGCGAAGTGCTTCTCAATGCGGCTCCTCATATTATCTGGCCATTACGGTTTATACTTCCCCATCATAAAGGATTGCGCCCATCCTGGCTTATACGGCTCGGGCTTTTTCTCTATGACCATATCGGCGGCAGAAAATTGCTGCCGGGAACAAGCTCTGTAAACCTCGCCACAGACGAAGCGGGAGTATCACTCAAAGGAAATTACAAAAAAGGTTTTGAATATTCCGACTGCTGGGTAATGGACAGTCGCCTTGTTGTCCTCAACGCGCAGGATGCGGCCCTGAAAGGGGCCGATATACGAGTCAGAACTCCACTCATCTCGGCAGAAAGAGCTGAAGGCATCTGGACCCTGAATGTTCTGGACAAGAACAGTGGAAAAGAGAGTACGGTAAAAGCCCGAGTCCTTGTCAATGCGAGCGGCCCCTGGCTTGACACTCTTCTTCCCCATATTTCCCATACAAGAACAGCGGAACATATTCGCATGGTGAAGGGCAGTCACATAATCGTCAATCAGCTCTTTGAGCATGAGCGCGCCTATATCTTTCAAAATGACGATGACCGGATCATCTTTGCAATCCCCTTTCAGAACAAATTCACCCTTATTGGCACCACCGATGTGGACTATCACGGTAAACCTGATGAGGTGAAAATAGACAGCGAAGAGATCGATTATCTCTGTGAGGTTGCCAGCGAATATTTTACCACCCAGATTGGACCCGAAGATGTGGTGAGCAGCTACTCAGGAATCCGGCCTCTTTTTGATGACGGTAAAAGCGATGCCAAAGCTGCAACCCGGGATTATGTCCTCAAACTTGATACGGGGGATGATGAAGCTCCTCTGCTCTCGATTTACGGTGGAAAGATAACGACCTACAGAAAGCTTGCTGAATCGGTGCTCGACAAACTCGCTCCGTTCCTCCCTGAAATGCAGACCCCATGGACAGAAACTGCCAACCTGCCGGGTGGCGACTTTTCGCCCGGCGGATTTGTCGATGAGGTAAATAAACTCAAAACAACCTGCCCGGTTATCTCCAAAGAGCACGCAACCCGTCTTATCAGAACATACGGAACCTGCGGTCATGGAATGACCAGGCATATTCAGACAACAGAGCAGCTGGGCACCCATTTTGGTCATCAGCTTTATAGCTTTGAAGTTGACTACCTGCTCTCTCATGAATGGGCGCAAAATGCTGAAGACGTGCTCTGGCGGCGCACCAGGATGGGACTCCATTACGCTCCCGAAGAGGTTGCAGGATTGGAGACGTATATTGAAGAAAGATTGCTGGCGAACACCATACCGCCTCCAATAATGGATGAAGAGAAGTAAAGCTTTTAATTTAATAACTGTTCAGCAACACGTTGTTTTTCCACATCCAAAGCCACCGCCTCAGGAGAAATACAATGGCAACGCATATTCTCGCAATTGACCAGGGGACAACTTCCAGCCGCGCAATTATCTTCAACGATCAGTTTGAAATAATAACTCAGGCACAACAGGAGTTTGAGCAATTTTTCCCGCAGTCCGGCTGGGTTGAACATGATCCAGAGGAAATCTGGAGCAGTACCCTTGCCACCTGCAGGCAGGCACTGAAACAATCAGGCCTTGCTCCATCAGATATTGCAGCAATCGGCATAACCAATCAAAGAGAAACCACTATCATCTGGGATAGAGAGACGGGGAAGCCTGTCCATAAAGCCATTGTATGGCAGGACCGGAGGACAGCAGACCTTTGCCGGGAATTAAGCAGGCAGGGAAATGATCGAATGATTACCTCAAAAACCGGACTCCTGCTCGACTCATATTTTTCCGGCACTAAAATCAAATGGATACTCGACAATGTGGAGGGGGCAAAAGAAAAAGCGGAAAATGGAAAGCTTGCTTTCGGGACAGTCGACACGTACCTCCTCTGGCGACTGACCGATGGTAAACAGCACGCAACAGATGCAACAAATGCGTCTCGTACCATGCTTTATAATATTCACGATAACAGATGGGATGAAGAACTTCTGCAGCTCCTTGATATTCCTTCGACACTTCTGCCTGAAGTAAAGGATTCTTCCGCTGACTTTGGTATAACTGAAAAATCTCTTTTTGGTGCGGCTATCCCCGTTCGCGGCATTGCTGGGGATCAGCAGGCAGCCCTGGTTGGTCAGGCATGTTTTACACCCGGAATGATCAAATCCACCTATGGTACCGGTTGCTTTATTGTTCTTAATACCGGCAGTCGGGCTGTAACTTCAGACAATAAACTGCTCACCACTATCGGTTATCGACTCAACGGGGTGACAACCTATGCACTTGAGGGCTCAATCTTTGTCGCAGGTGCTGCAGTCCAATGGATGCGGGATGCAATGGGGCTTATCAAGACTGCCTCTGATACCGGCACACTTGCCAGACAGGCTGATGAAAACCAGGATGTCTACCTTGTTCCTGCTTTTACAGGACTTGGAGCACCCCACTGGGATCCCGACGCCAGAGGTGCAATCTTCGGTATCACTCGGGCAACGGGGCCCGCCGAACTCTCTCGGGCAGCACTTGAGTCAGTCTGTTACCAGACCAGGGACCTTCTTGAAGCGATGCGGGGAGACTGGAAAGAAATGGGGCAAACCGTACTCAGGGTAGATGGCGGCATGGTTGCCTCAGACTACACCATGCAGTTTCTGGCAGATATCCTCAATTCCCCGGTGGATCGACCGGTAGTACTGGAAACCACCGCAGTTGGAGCAGCTTATCTCGCCGGACTGTATGAAGGAATTTTTCCTTCTCCCGATGAACTGGATGACACCTGGAAACGTGATAAGCGTTTTGAACCAACTCTTGCGAAAGAGTTGAGAACCAGAAAATATGACGGCTGGCAGGATGCTGTGGCAAGGACCCTGAGCAGATAACTTTTTGGATATTTTGTTGTCTAACACCCCACAAGGGGATATAAGTACCTTGAAGGTGTTTCTAACATTTTGATTTCAGAACCAAATATTTATTTCCTGTCATTTCGTTCAATACCCCCTCGGAGTCTATCGCTTACCTGAGGGGTGCAAAAAACAGGAAATAAAAAATAAGGTACCATAGACAGAAAGAGGTGACGATGAAATCCAAACGATTCGAAGAACTGAGCCAACGCCCGGTCAACCGGGAAACATACATAAAGCCCTGGCCGGAATATGGTTTGATCGCCGTTGGATCCCCATCAGATCCAACTCCAGACATAAAAATCGAAGGCGGAAGGGTATCCCAGATTGATGGTCGAAATCAGGATGATTTTGACCTGATCGACTACTTTATTGCAAAGCATGCCATTAACCTGGAACAGGCCGAGCGTGCTATGGCCACATCTTCGGTAGATATCGCCCGGATGCTGGTGGACATCAACGTCCCACGATCTGAGGTTATTGAGCTGGTCGGCGGTTGCACACCCGCCAAGTTGGTAGACATCACCCAACAGATGAACGTCCTGGAAATGATGATGGGGCTGGCCAAAATGCGCGCCCGTAAGATGCCGGCCAACCAGGCTCACGTTACCAATCGCAAAGAACACCCGGCCCTGCTTGCTGCCGATGCGGCTGAAGCTGCACTGCGTGGTTTTAGTGAAATAGAAACAACTATCGCTGTTACACGTTATGCACCCATGAATGCGCTTGCGATTCTGGTGGGATCACAAACCGCCCGGGGAGGCGTGCTGACCCAGTGTGCCGTTGAAGAGGCCACCAATTTACGTCTGGGATTCAAGGGTTTGACCACCTATTCGGAAACGCTGTCTGTCTATGGGACTGAAAGAACCTTTGTCGATGGTGACGATACCCCATGGTCAAAAGCTTTTTTGGGTGCGGCCTATGCCAGCCGCGGTGTAAAAACCCGCTATACCTCCGGTACCGGCGCTGCTGCACTGATGGGCCATTCGGAAGGCAAATCCATGCTCTATCTCGAAGCGCGCTGCCTGATGGTGACCCGCGGTGCTGGAAGCCAGGGAACACAGAATGGATCGATCAGTTGTATTGCCCTGCCCGGTTCCCTGCCCGGAGGCTTTCGCGCTGTACTGGCAGAAAATCTGATCGCATCCATGCTGGGACTTGAAGTGGCCTCGGGTAACGATGCCGTGGCCTCCCATTCCGAAATGCGTAAGAGCGCTAAACTCATGATGCAGTTTATACCCGGAACCGATTTTATTACTTCAGGTTTTGGTGCCATTCCTCGTTATGACAACATGTTCGGCGGGGGCAATTTCGATGTCAGTGAGATGGATGACTGGTATGTCCTGCAGCGCGACATGCAGGTTGACGGCGGGATTGTTCCCGTGCAGGAAAAAGATGTTTTAGAGGTTCGGGAAAAAGCAGTTTTGGCCTTGCAGGCTATATTTGACAAACTGCAATTTCCACCCATTACTGATAAGGAGATATCAGCGGCAATTTCTGCCTACAGCAGCAAAGACATTCCTGATCGTGACAGGGTGGCAGATATTGAAGCTGCCCAGGAACTTCTAACAGGACCACTGTCGGTTCTGGATGTTATTAAAGCCCTTGAAGAATCAGGATATCATGATATTGCCGGCAATATCCTGGAAATGCAGCGACAACGCGTGGT
>CAXMTO010000368.1:0-8710 GCA_964196355.1 uncultured Myxococcota bacterium | reverse complement strand
CGAGTGTGCAAGAAATCAAAAGAAGGGTGGAATAACGTTTTGCCGAGTTAACTCAGTGTTATTTTGAACATAACTACAGCAAGTGTTCAATTTCCCACCCCTTCCAAAAACTAAACAATACATACTGTATGTTTAAGTCTCCGACTAACGATTTCTGCTATCAATCAACGGTTCCGAATGATTCCTGAAAGTACAAGATGTACACTGGACATGTTGAGTCAGATTTTGTATTACAAAACTCAAGATGTTGGCAAGATATCATTCTTTTTTATTGCAATTAAGAAATCAATGAGTAAACGTTGTTTCCGATGATAATTCATTGTATGACCTTTATTCCTCCCCGATATTCTTTTTACCTCAAAAAATAACTTTTTAAGTTATGCACCAGTTTAATTAATTACTATCAAAAGATTTCAGCCGTAAAGCTTTCCCATTTTACAGATCACTATCATTTGTTTCTTTCATATAAAAGAGGTACAATTTTTGCTTTTCATTTCAAGATCTGATTTTTTATATTAACAGCAATAACAAAACATAAAGGGACAATCGGTACTAAAACGAATCAACAGGTATGACCCTAAAAAACTTCCCGGTATGGTTCTAAAGGATATCTTCAAGAAATTTAAGATACGGGTAAAAGCGGAAGACATTAAAAAAATATATATCCGTTCACCGCTTAAATCTGTTTCCCTGGTAGGGCTGATCTTAACGTGTGTAGTTCTGGCCTCCTATATGGTGTATCTGGATATGGTTGTCCGCCAGAAGTTCGACGGAAAACGATGGTCATTGCCTGCCGTGGTGTATGCCCGTCCGCTCGAACTTTTCAAAGGGCGTGCCATCACCGCCGATCAGCTGGAGGAGGAACTGCTGCTCGCAGGCTACCGCAGGGAGAGCGAAGTAAAAGATCCCGGCGGCTATGAGCGAAGGGGAGAAACCATCCGTCTGGTCAGCCGGAATTTCCATTTTGCTGACGGGTTGGAAAAATCGCAGCCGCTGATCGTCTCTTTTGCCGGCAACCGAATTGATAGGATCAGCCGCATCGACAGCGGCGAGAATCTTCCCCTGGCGCGTCTTGATCCGGGCCGGATCGGCAGCTTCCATCCTCGCCGGCATGAAGACCGAATCTTAATCACAAAAGAGGAACTGCCTGCAATGCTGATCAGGACCTTGATTGCGGTGGAGGATAAAAAGTTCTCATCTCATTTCGGCCTGGACCCGCTTGCCATCCTGCGAGCCGCCTATACCAATCTCCGGGCCGGCTCGACCATACAGGGGGGAAGCACTCTTACCCAGCAACTGGTGAAAAATTTCTTTCTGACCAACGAACGTACCCTGTGGCGCAAATTCAACGAAGCGGCGATGGCGCTCCTGCTTGAATCGCACTACAGCAAGGATGAAATCCTCACCGCTTACGCAAATGAAATTTTTCTCGGTCAGGACGGTGGAAGGGCGGTGCACGGTTTTGCCCTTGCTGCCCAGTTTTATTTTCGTAGAGACCTGAGAGATCTTAAAGCCGATCAGATTGCCGTGCTGGTCGGTATGGCAAAAGGACCCTCCTATTATGATCCTCGTCGTCATCCCGAACGCTGCCTGAAAAGAAGGGCGGTCATCCTAGAAGTCATGCGGCAAGAGAGCATCATTATTGATGATCAATATCAGCTGGCCATGGCAGCTGAGCTTTTAGGCACCAGCAGGGTGATGAGCGGATTCAACCGTTTTCCGGCATTTCTCGATCTGGTTCGTCGGCAACTCAGCCGCTACTACCATGAAGAAGACTTGACCTCCGACGGTCTGAAAATTATGACCACCCTTGATCCCCTGGTCCAGAAACAGGCAGAGCAGCAACTGGCCGAATCTCTGGAGGAGTTGGAAAACCAGACAGAGAGCAAGGACCTGGAAGGTGCTGTGGTGGTAAGCGCCCGGGAAAATGGCGAGATTCAGGCCGTGGCTGGCGGCCGCAAACCTTTGCATTCCGGATTTAACCGAGCCCTTGACGCCAGGCGTCCGGTTGGCTCATTAATCAAGCCCGCAGTTTTTCTTACCGCCCTAAGAAACGGGTATACTTTGGCTAGTCCGCTGGAAGATACGCCAATCAGCCTGGCCAATCAAGGAAACGACCGGTGGGCGCCTGACAACTTCGACCACAAGCACCATGGCCGGGTCTCTCTAATGGAAGCACTGGTTTTTTCTTATAATCTGGCCACAGTGAAGGTGGGTATGAATGTGGGCGTAGACAAGGTGGTACAGACGGCCAGAATGCTTGGAGCCGAAGGTGAACTGGCCCCCTATCCATCCTTTCTGCTCGGCGCAGTTTCTATGTCCCCACTGGAGGTGGCCCAGCTTTATCAAACCTTTGCCAGCGAGGGTTTTTATGTGCCGCAGCGAGCCATCAGCAGCGTGATGGGACCTGACAACAGGTTGCTAAAGCGTTATGGCCTTTCGGTGGAACAACGGTTTAATCCGCAGCATATCTTTCTGATCAACACTGTTCTGCAAAGGGTTATGAGCGAGGGTACCGGCGCTTCGATTTCCCGTTATCTGCCGGCCTCACTTCTGACAGCCGGCAAGACCGGCACCTCAGACGATCTGCGGGACAGCTGGTTTGCCGGTTTTACCGGTGACCGGCTGGCGGTCGTCTGGCTGGGATCGGATGATAACAAGAGCATCGGTCTCACCGGCTCCTCCGGCGCCCTGGTAGTCTGGGGCAGATTGATGGCTGGATTGGATATCAAGCCACTTGATCTGAGGGAACCGCCAGGATTAGAATGGGCCCGGGTGTATTCCAGTGATTATGGTCCGGATAGCAGGTATAAAGATAGAAGCGAGTTGTTGCCGTTTGCGGAAGGCACCATTCCGTCCGGCGCATTCGGAGTCTCATCCCCTGCTTTGCCTGGAAAGAAGCTCCGAAGACCGGGCCTGCTGGAACGGTTGCGAAAATGGTTTCCCTGGTGAACATTCACAAGGGTGTGCAGAAAAAAGGGGAAATTTTGCATCACGCGGCGGCTGGGTGTTGTTTTTCCGTATACAGGGAGGAAGCTATACAGATCATGTTAACAAACAAAATCTTGTGTCATCTTGTAAGGATGTTATTACTGCTGCTTATGGCGGCGGTCCTGTTGATGTACGGCTGCGCCGGCATCACGCCTGTTGAGGAAGAAGTCACTTCGACACCGGTGGCAGAACTGCTGAGTGATGCTGAACAGGCTCTGCAAGGAGGAGATTACAGTCATGCCGAACTCCAACTGGAACGGGCCCTGCGGGTAGCCCCTCGCAACGGCCAGGTCTGGCACCTCATGGCAAGAATTCGATATGGACAGGGGGATTACGGTCAGACAGTGCAGTTCTGTCTCAAATCCAACACCCTTACCGGCCATGACCGTGTCCTGGAAAGACAAAACTGGATGCTGCTGGAAAAGGCGTATACCATGCTGGGCGAGACGGGAAAGGCCGAGGAGGCTCGATATAAGGCGTCAACTATCTGAAAGTTGAGTTGAGCAGAGCACTTCTCCGACTTTTTACGTTTTTGGTCGAGGTCTTCTTCTGTTACAGTAACCAAAGAAATCACCCTGATGTTGCTTTTATGACGAGCAAAATAAAATTTATGGAGACAGACAAAAATCCTTAGACGTGACTATGATGAAATAAAAGTAAAATTTGGGGACTACTATAAGAATGCGGGACATGAAGACTTAATACTATGGGCATCGGGATTATTTCGATACATATCAGACGAAACAGTCTTAAATATTCTGAAAGGAATAGGTGAGCAGTATAAAAATTCAGGGCGTGATATCTTCAAAATAATTGAGTTGATTCGCTACTATGAAGACTTAATAAGCAAGCCAAAATGAAAGAATATCAAAAACAGCTTATAATAATGTCTGCTATCCATCGTCACTCGTGAGTCATTCCTGAAGTATCAAGATTGCCAGTGGATATGTTGACTGGTGTTTAGCAATCCAAAACTTAAGATGTTGGCAAGCAATGTGGACTTTACATAAAGCCGTCTTCCTAACACATTGTGGCACTTGATTTGACGCAACCTAACCTGTTATATTTAATAATATAGTTCTTACCATAATTATCAACCTCTAACGGAGTCTACTCCAGTGAGAGAGGTGTTTTTAAAAGTGCCAACTTAAGGCCTCCGATGGGTACTATCCCTGCGGAGGTTTTTGCGTCTTGAGAGGCATTATTCTGAAAGTACAGTTAATAAGAAAATCAAACAGGGAGGAGGACTATGAAAAAGCTAATTGGGGTACTTGGATTTTTACTGGTTTTTGCTGGAACCTCAATGGCGGGGACTGCAGAAGAAACAGAGTGTGACGACGCTGGACTCACTGGCGCGCCCTTGAATCTGTGCAATGCCTATTGCGAGACCATGGATTGCGACAGTGATACCCCCAACGCATCAGATGAGCAGTGCATTAAGACAGCTGAAAAGTTTGCTGAAAAAACAGGAGATTCCCCCCATGCAATGACACGGACCAAGCAGACATAGACCTTAACGGTCTCGGAGACGCGTGCGACTGCCCGTGTTTCAACACACAATCATTGTATCAAAGAGTCGACAGGATGTTAGACCTTTATTGGCAGGAAGAGAGTTGCAACGCAACAGTAATATATGAGTACGGGGTGAGTGCAGCCATAGTATTAAGTAACACTCGAAACGATGAGTCCCATATTTTTGTGGTGGATTTCTATTCTTTGTATTCTCCTTCCGAAAATGTTTGTTACATTAAGACCCACGATGCCTCAACGGGAACGATGACAAATATTTATGCCGATAGATCCGGCCTTACATACACGCAAGCCGCCGCCTGTGCAGAGGGTATTAGAACCGTGTGTACCGAACTGGGGAATTAGTAGGGAAGGAATAAGGGTCAGGGAGAGCGGATTATGATTCTCCCTGACCCATTTCGGCATTTAAGTCTACGCAACCAAAAAATCCAGGCACACCACTCCGTACCCATCGCCTCCACCGCACAACATATTCCCCAATCCTGACCCGTCAGCACCATGCTCATAAAGCCGGGCAATATGTTTTTGGCATCTAGCAATGGTTTGAGTTGCTACCCAAATCATAAAATTGTTTGGCGGAATCAAAACTTCCACGAGTTTCAATGTCTGCTATCAATCTATAGTCGTGAATGATTCCTAATGTATCAAGATGTATGATGGATATATTGAGTCAGAAAATGAAAATCAAAACTCAAGATGTTGGCAAGTTATCTTGGGTTTCTAAATTGAAAAAACAGAGCCATTTCTGGAACCCCATTTTGTTTTAGAGGACGGTAAACACACCTCAAGCTAAAATGTCTTGACCCGAAGGACATCCGTCTCTATATATTCAAAAATACGAAATTATTATCAACATTAACTTAGAAAGGCAGAGGAGGTCGACACATGGACGCGAGAACCGACGCTCGTTTTATTTCTTTAACTCTTGCATGTATTCTGGGTGTTTTTATTTGCTTTTTGTCGGCTCATGCAGCAGTAGGGGCTGATCTTGCGAAACAAATCGATAAGGATTTAAGGGCTGTTGAGCGAAAAATTGTTACTGCTCCCAGTAAAGCTGAAACAGAACTTGAGGCGGTAAAAAATCTTTTCAGCCAATTACAACAAGAATCTCCCAACCATCCAAAACTTTCTGCATTTGCTCAGAAGATCGATAAATTGGATTCCAAGCTGGCCAAAAGATTAGGAAGGGATGTCAAGCCTGTATCAGGGAACTCTGGTCAAACGGGCTCAGCCGCAAAACCTCCTGCAAAAGAGATCGTAAAGAAAGAGAAGGACACTGCCTCAGAGAACGTTGAAAAGCTTCCCGGTGGTGTAACCAGTCGTCTAAAAAATATGAATTCTGAAATGGACAAAGCTGAAAAGTCCCTGGCAAAAGGGAGCGGCTCGGCTTCTGATCGTGCAACACGCGCTGAACAATACCTCAAGCGAGCCCACGGCTATAAAGATGAAATCGAGAAGAAGTATGCCGGCCAGTATTCCGAGGATCATCCCGATGTGGCTACCGCCTATGATCGCCTTGACGATCTGGCGGCTACTGTAAAGTCTACCGGTCAGGAAGCGGCGGCGGCAGAAGAGGCGGCGCGTCAGGCTGAGCAGACGCGGCAGGCCAAGGAGGCTGCCGCGGCCAAGGCGGCAGCTGATGAGAAAGAGGCAAGAGAACAGGAAGCCGCTGCCTCTGCACAACAGGCCGAAGAACTTTGCCAGAGCTGGAAGAAACGACTCGATGTCTACGCGGAGGGCGATAAAGCCATGTATCGTTGTGTCGGTGGTAGTGACGACGAAATGCCCCAGTGCAAAACCTGGAACGACGAGGCTGTCGCTCTGCTGGAGAAATACGATCAGTCCCCTGTTGCTGCTGAACCATGCGGCGCCATTCGTTCGACCTTGAGCGATGTCAGGAGGTATCTGGAAAATTTTGCTCCTGTTTATGAGCGTTATGCCAAAAAAATGGAGGCAGCCCAAGCCAACCTGGGAGAATTTCTGTTTTCTACGACGCCCATTGATCCGAAGAATCCAACCAACCTCGCAACCACCTTCAAGGCTGGCGACTTTATTTATGGATTAATCCGCACCCAAAAACCTTGGGCGGAAATTTACCAGAACAGGAACAGCGCCAATGTCATGGTTAATGTCAAAATCGATGGGCAAAAAATCCATGCCCAGTTTGTGAATCTAAAAAAGCCGGAACTACTAAATCAACAATATCTCATTTTTGAAATTGCTCCCAACCCTGGGAAAATGACGGCTTATGGCAACCCGGATGTTGAGTATGGCAAGTCAACCGCTACTATGCGACAGGGGCCGAATGAACTTACTTTTCACCTCGGGCAACTTGGACCTGGGAGCCATACCATGGAGTTCGAGATCCAATATTACGGCACGATCTGGGCTGCTGGGTCTCTGACTATCCAAGGCGATGATTTTTCTTCCTACGCCGAATTGCACAAAAAAATCGCAACTGGGGTGGCCAAATCGGTGATCTTGCCTCCGGCGCAGATGGTGAATAAGAAGCTTGCAGCCGAGATGGAGGATCTCTTGAAGAATGCTGGCTGGACAAAGGTCTACCGCCTCAACATTGTGGACAAAGATTGGTGGATCGACCGCGTCAGCGGTGGGAACAGTCCGGTGAAGTCTCGCCACATAGCTGCTGCCGTTATCACAAGGGGAGACGACGGCAACTATTTCTATAAGGTCTGCACTTTTCACCAGGACAAACTCATCACTGGTGCTTTTAGCGAATTGTACCTTAGCCACCAGGGAGATCCTGTGCCAATCCCGAAAGAGAATATCGACAAGTAGGACATTAAGCGATATAGGGTGGGGTCATCACGGCTCCACCCTTTTTTATCAATTTCAAAATTCCTGCTATCAATTTACACTCGTGAATAATTCCTAAAGTTCAAGATTGCCAGTGGATATATTGAGTCAGGTTTTGTCTGACAAAACTCAAGATGTTGGCAAGACATGTTGACTTCATTGTATAGCATTTTCCTCACAAATCAATTACTTGATAATTCTATCTAATCTATTATGTTAATTTGATAATCTTACGATATAATTATATTAACCTCTTATTAAGGAGAAAACTCGAATGGGAGGGGTAATTGTGGTAATCCATATTAATGCCTTCATGGGAAAATTTCCCTTGGAGGCTTTTGTATTTTGTGCATCACTAAAATTATCGAAATTTAAGGAGGAAATTGAATGAAAGCTAAACATTTAGTTACATTCGGTCTTGCTGTGCTGATGGCGGCCAACGTGGCCTGGGCGAAAGAGCCGCCCAGGATGAAGATGACCACGGAGGTTCCACCCGGGGTCGCGACCCCGGACAAACTGGAGACCTCCCTCGGAACCCTGACCTCCGTCGATGGTGTGCCTGACGCGGAAACGACTCAGAAGGTTTACGATAACCTCGATCTGAATCGTGCCACGGAGGCGTTCCTGAACGGTCTTCCGATCGCTTCGATGTATGCGATGAAGAAGGGGCTTCTGGAGCTCGGCCCCGCCAACACCACGGCCGGTCTTTTCGAAGAGTTGATGGACTCCAAGGCGCTCTGGCTGACTCCGAACACCACCTCGGTCTACATGGCGAGTTGGCTGGAGCTCGGTGACGAGCCAATGGTGATTGAAACGCCCCCCGATGTCCTCGGCTTTCTCAATGATGCATGGTTCAAGTATGTGATCGATTTCGGCAGACTCGGTCCGGACAAGAGCAAGGGCGGCAAGTTCCTGATCCTGCCTCCCGGCTATGATGGCGATGTGCCGGAAGGCTATTACGTCGCGAAAACCAACACCTACGGAAACTGGGTGATCTGGCGCGGTTTCCAGGTGGACGACTCGCCGAAACCAGCGGTTGATACAACCAAGAAACTCTTCAAGATCTACCCGCTCGCGAAGAAGGACAATCCGCCGGCGATGACCTTCGTGAACGCCTCGGGCAAGTCCCACAACACAATCCACCGCATGGACTTCGGATACTGGGAGGAACTCAACGCGACCATTCAAGCTGAGCCTCTTGAAGGGCTTGACGTGGAGACCCGCGGTCTGCTCGCCTCGATCGGCATCAAGAAGGGTCAGGAGTTCAAGCCCGACGCACGGATGAAGAAGATCCTCACCGACGCGGCCGCGATCGGGTCGGTGACCGCTCGGGCCTTGACGGCCCGACCGAGGGATCAGCGGCACTACCTCT
>CAXMTO010000367.1:0-4505 GCA_964196355.1 uncultured Myxococcota bacterium | reverse complement strand
CCCATTCCCTGAGACGAGAATGACCATAGCCCCCCATAACGATCAAGTCGGCCGACATATCTGCTGCCCGCGATAACAGCTCATTACCAATATCAATCTGACCACCCGAACTCCTGTGTAAATCGACATTTACGCCATGTTGAGCCAGATAGTTGGCAATATCCGTACATGGAAATCTTTCGTGCTCACCATATCCAGAATCAACAACCATGATGTGCACATTTGCTGCGCGCTTTAGTAGTGGAATTGCATCTGTCACGGCTCGTGTTGCTTCGCGACTGGCGTTCCATGCAACAAAAATGTTTTTACCCACGGTCGAAAAACTGCCAATTTTGGGCAAAATCAATACCGGACGTCCCGCAGAAAGAATTAACTGTTGTGGAAAATCCAGATGAGTTCCCGAGTCGTCGGTAGGATCACTCTGGCCGATAACAACAAGGTCTGCATATTTTGCGCGCTCACACATTGCGTCTAGTGGTTCATCTAAAGAACTGAGCCATTCAACACTCTCAAAGTCTAGAGAAGATGCGTGTTTGCGCAGTCGCTCTTCGGTCGTTGCGATTAATTCTGTTGCTGCTTTTTTTTGAGCAGCTATGACCCCTTGTCCCATCTGGGCGATGATGCAAACCTGATTTATAAAGGGAGACAAGGCATGGAGTGCGACCAAAGATGCATCGTATTCCATGGCCAACTTGATGGCCAAATCAAGGCGCACAATACAACGTGTGCCAGGAGTTATGTGCACAAGGATGGTCTTATAACTCATCTGGTCTTCCTCCCCCGTATGTGTTTATGAGGTTGAATCCCTCTCTCTTTACCAGGCTCAACAACACCAACATTTAAAGATTTAGTTGATGTTCTGTTTCCGCTAATAAACGTGCGACGCTATCCTTGGCTAAATTCACGATCATCAAATTCAAGTTCACAGTTTATAGTTCTTTTTTTTAATAACCATTCCTCCTAAACCTATAAAAAACATATCACTAAAATGCGACCATGCGAGGTGGAAACAGCTATATTGTCTTTATTCTCAAGAGGGAATTGTACCGATATAGAAGCAAAGATATACTGATAAATCTGTTTCCTACGAATCTTACTGTAATGTCTGGCGAGGGTGAAGTTGTCAAAAAACAGAAAACCTTTCTGCCCCTGACAAATAAAAAATGGCCACCCGTTTATATACGGATGGCTTGCTGTTATCGTTCTCTATTCTCCCTCAGATTCTCATGCACCAAGCAATTGACACAGTTGCCAGTATACGCCGATCAGCTTCAAACGTCAAAATTCAGGGTGTCCTAGAAGTTGTTCCAGCAACTTTTTCCAGTCGAAAACGTCCAATGTGGACAATTCTCAGAAACCCTGCAATGTAAGAAAAGGCCACCAAGGATCGAACCCTGGTGGCCATAGTTTTTTGTATTAACGAGCTTCTTAAATATCTCTATCAATAAGAAGCCTGTTTTCGTCTCAGAAGTCGTGACATTTAGGAAAAATAATACCTTTGATCTGAGCGACGGACCACTATGGGTCGATCAAATAGAAGTTTTACGAGAAGCAAGACTGTATCGTTCTGTCCGCTCTTGGGAGTTGTTGGGCAACTCAACCGGGAACAGAATGGCCAGGCACCATGGATAGATTATACCGAAAAAAACATGTTGACACAAAATCTCTAGACTGTATATTAGTACACACGCATAAGCTTAATAGGTGAGGTCATGAAAGAAGCCGCTGAACTTTTTAAAATACTCTCCGTTGACAAGCGGATAGAAATTATTGAACTCCTTAAGAAGGCAGCAATGAGTGTTAACTCTATTGCAGAGGCTCTAGGGGTCACACAGTCAGCCGTTTCGCAACACCTGCGGGTGCTAAAGGCTGCTGGACTGGTTAGTAACGAGCGACAAGGATACTGGATATTTTACTCATTGAACCGTGAGGTTTTGGAGCAATGCCGCCAAAGATTGAACAGGGTATGTACATGCGGTTGCTCCGGAAATACAGGGAAGAGCTGAGCATTTTTTTTGGCCAACATATAAGTGTATGGCCATATACTAAAACGGAAAGGAGGTGATTAAAAATGTCCGACAAGAACAAAGAGCCGCGGAATGAGCCGAAGTCAAGTAAGCCGCAAGGCAAGTGTGGTTGTGGTTGCGCTCCCGTCAAGAAGTAACTGGCGGCCAAAAAGGGGAGGCAGGTTGAACCTGCCTTCTCTTTTCATAATTTGAACATTCTGTTTTTGCTCATGTTTTATGCGCCCAACGGGCCGAACTAGGCGGACTTGTCTCGGCCACCTTCAAGTATGTAGAAACCTTTGTACGAACCCGGTGGATGTCCCAGAAGTTGTTCAAGAAGGTTTGCGGGTCGAAATCGGCTGGGTTTACCGTTGTTATGAATACCCTAATAAATAGTAAATGGCCACTCGGAATTGATCCTGGTGGCCATCATCCTGCGGGATGTCCTTTGTTAAATCAGAAGCTAAAGTAAAATGTAGCACCCTTACCGGGAGTGCCCTCGGCCCATACTTTCCCTCCATGACGGTGTATGATTCGTTCCACTGTGGCTAAACCGATGCCAAAGCCAGTAACTGCTTTAGTTCCACGAAGCCTCTGGAATGGTGCAAACAGGTTCTGAGTTTCCTCCACAGAAAAGCCGGGGCCATTGTCACAAATGAAAAAAACATTTTCGCCATCACTTTCTTTAACTCCAAACTCAATGACAGCTTCTTTTTGTTCCGCAGTGAACTTCCACGCGTTGCCAAGGAGGTTTGTCATAGCTGCTTTAATGAGGACCATGTCCGCGTTGGCTTTAATGTTCTCTTCCATCCGGAATTTAACCTTACGTTCCGGTTCGGCTAACTTTAAGTCTGCAATGATCAGGTTTGCTATATCAGAAAGATTGACTTTTTCTAGCTTAATCTTAGTGTGCGCAAGACGTGAAAAGTTCAACAAGGCATCTATTAGTTGGCTCATGTTGAAGGTGCTCTTAGTGATTTGATTAAGATAATCGATGGACTGATGATCAAGCTTGTCGCCTGAAAGTTCACTTAGAATTTGGCAGTAACTACTTATAACAGTTAGTGGTTTACGCAAATCGTGAGCGACCGTGTAGTTGAAAGCCTCTAGCTCCTTATTCAGGCCTTCTAATTCATTGGTCCGAATTTCTAGCTCAGCATTTAGGCGTTCAATTTCCAATCGTTTTTTTTTGCGAACCGTAATGTCATGAACCATACCAACTGAGCGAACGATTTTGCCGGTTTTGTCTCTAACGTGTTCACATTTTTCGTGAACGTAAATTATTTTCCCTGACCCCTTCTGTACTACACGGTGTTCTATTTCATAACAGTCTCGACCATCTTTAATGGAGCTTATGTATGCCTCGTTTACTGCAACGCGATCTTCTGGATGTACTGCCTCTAAAAATGCCTCGTAAGAAACCTCAACCTCGTTCAGCTGAAAACCGAACATTCGATAAGCTTCATCCGACCAAAAGATCTTGTTGTTTGCAAGATCGAACTCCCAACTGCCAAGATTGGCAATTTCCTGCGTACGTTTCAGCCTAGCCTCGCTCTTGGCAAGCCCTTCTTCAAACTGCTTACGTTTCGTTGAGTCACGTCCGTAGAAATTAACATAACCACGATCAATGATTGAAACCATTGCAAAAGAATACACCCTGCTCCCACAGCAAACCTCAAACTCATGAGTAAGACCACTTTCCAGAATCAGGGCCAGTTTTTTTAGAATGAAATCAGGCACAGCTTCACCGACGAAACATTGCCATTGTGTTAGGAGATCTTCCGAAGCACGATTGGCATATAAAAGAATGCCATGTACGTCAATACGCAATACTGGATAAGGATTTTCTTCAGGGAACAACGCGATGTTGCTAACAATCTCTTTTGTTCGGTCTGGCATCTCAGGCTTTCCCCTTCGCGGTATCACTAAGCGCATAGGAAACAAACTCTCTTAGAAAAAAACCACTCTATACTTTACGAATGGGTTTTATTATCGTTTATTTTCCGTGGGTGCTCAAAAACCAAGCAATGTTAGAAAATTACAATTTACAGCAACTAGTGTCAAACGTCAAAACTCAGGGTGTCAAGAAAGTTTTCTGAAGGTTTTTACAACCTGTAAAAGCTTGTTTCGTCTTATGTCTATAAACCCTGACATTTAAGAACCAAACCCAATGAACGGCACCATAGCATTCTACCTCTCACAACATTCTTATAATTCCTCTCGGATTGGTCCACGGGTTGATTTTTAGCTAAAACATGAAATTCTTACTGACCCTGATAAATAATAAATGGCCACCCGGAGTTGATCCAGGTGGCCATCGTTTTGTCGTCTTAAATGTCTCTATCAATAACACGTCCGTTATCGTCTCATATGTCGTGGATTTCGGGACGCTAGATGAATAACAAAGGAGGATACAGAAGCAAGTGGAGATTCAATGAAACGACAGTGTCATCTCAAACACCTCTGATACAATGTTTGCAAAGTCTGATGGGGGGTATC
>CAXMTO010000366.1:0-2999 GCA_964196355.1 uncultured Myxococcota bacterium | reverse complement strand
CGCCATTTGAAAATCCTCAAAGGATTGAACGACAACAAATGGTCGACCGTTTTTCTCAACGGTGACTGGTTGTCGTTGTGCATCATCGATTAATTGGCCGAAACGATTTTTTGCATCTTTTGCTGCTACTGTCTTCATAGTAATATCAAACCCTGATAGCTAGTATAGTTATAATAGCTATTTTAGCCAGTTGTTTCAAATGAGGTTAAGGGGTTACCCAATAGCCGGGTAGCCATGATCTTTTTTTTCTGCAAAACCGGCATTCATGCCACCCATGGCAATTACCAACGATATCGCACGCACAATGTAGTCACCCACTGCTCCCTACGTTACACTTTCCCCAATGTCTTCCCCAACTGTTTCTAAACAAGCTTCCCACACACCCTTGATGCAGCAGTATCTGCGTATCAAGGCCGATCATCCGGATATCATTTTATTGTTCAGGATGGGAGATTTTTACGAGGTGTTTTACGATGATGCCCGCCGTGCTGCCAAACTGCTCGATATCACCTTGACCAGCCGTGGCACGTCAGCGGGCGCACCCATTCCGATGGCGGGTATTCCGTACCATGCGCTGGATGGTTACCTGGTGAAGTTAATACGCAAGGGCGAGTCGGCCGCTATTTGTGAACAGGTGAGCGAACCAACTGCGGGCAAAGGCATTGTAGATCGTAAGGTGGTGCGTATCGTCACACCGGGCACCGTCACCGATGAGGCCCTGCTCTCTGGTCGCCAGGATAATCTACTCGCAACTGCCAGCCGGTCGGAAAGTCATGGGCACTGGCTTGGATGGTTCTGTCTTCCGGACGCTTCCTGGTGCGCTCGCTGCCCACAATGGATGAGCTTGAATCCCAAATGGAAAGGCCGTTGCTAACCGATAAGCGCAACTTCACGCCTCCCCTGATGACATATCTGTTTCCTGGCAAAGGGCCCCAATTTTCAATTGGGTAGTGATCAGGATCATGATACACACGTTTTATGTACGAATAATGTGAGTATCTGCACGTTATTGGTACATAAAACGTGTGTATTTGCCTGAATTAATCTATAGTCTGCTCACATATTGGCGGGAAATCTTCACATGAAGCGCGATATTGAACAACAACTACTTGAATGGAAGTCTTCAAACAGACGTAAACCTCTAATTCTGCGAGGCGCTCGCCAAGTCGGCAAAACCTGGTGTTTACAATCCTTTGGGCGGGAACACTATAGTCAAGTCGCGTATTTGAACTTTGAAGAGATGCCCCTGGCTTGTCAGCTTTTTCTGGCTGACTTAACTCCCCAGCGGATTGTGACAGAAATAGGTCTGTTGCTGGATATAAGTATCACACCTGGAAATACACTGATCATTCTGGATGAAATCCAGGCCTGTTCTGAAGCACTCAACAGCTTGAAATATTTTTTTGAAAAAGCCAACGAATACCATGTTGCAGCAGCAGGTTCCCTGCTGGGTATAAAACTGAATAGACCAAGAAGCTTTCCGGTTGGGAAAGTCAATTTTTTGGACCTGTTTCCACTGAGCTTTAGCGAGTTTTTAGAGGCAATGGGCAAAACAAAACTAAGGCAATACATTAGCAATATAGATAGCCTGGAACCGCTTTCAAGCCCGATACACGAACAACTTATTGGGCTGCTAAAACATTACACCTATACCGGCGGCATGCCAGAAGTAGTGGGGCACTACAGCGAGACAAAAGACCTGCGCACAGTTAGAGAAATTCAAAAGGAAGTATTGGATGCCTACCTTTTGGATTTCTCAAAACATGCTGAGCCTCATGAAGTGATAAAAATCACCACGGTGTGGAAACAGATACACAGCCAATTGGCAAAAGAAAATAAGAAATTTATCTTTTCAGCTATTCGAAAGAGCGCCAGGGGCCGTGACTATGAGACGGCTATTCAATGGCTACTGGACGCCGGACTCATTTACAAAGCGTTGAACATATCCACCCCGAAGGTTCCATTAGATGCCTATACCCAGGGAAATATATTCAAGATCTATCTTTTAGATGTAGGCTTACTTGGCGCATTAACAGATTTGCCTGTCAGTATTCTGGTGGAGGACGATCGCTTATTTACCGAATTTAGAGGTGCATTTATTGAAAATCTGGTTGCTACCATTTTGGCACCAAACAATGATAAAAAACTGTATTACTGGAGCAGTCAAAACCGAGCAGAAGTTGATTTTATTGTACCGCACGAACTCAATCTTTATCCTTTGGAAGTCAAAGCAGGTATTTCCAGGAAAAAGAAGAGTTTACTGGTATACGGGGAAAAATTCAGTCCCCCACAGTTATGCAGAACGACATTAATGAATTTACGCAAGGACGGTAAGATTATTAATATCCCGCTGTATCTACTCCACCGATTTACAGACCTTGTGGACTAAATGACAAGCATAAAAACTTCTCAACAATTACACTTGATTTCCAACTTTGACCAAACCCCACAAAACGGACGCAGGCCAGGCAGTGATTGTAGTCATTGAGTAACTCGTTTTGTGGTGGTTTAACTATTACCAAAATCAACAGCCCGACCAAGTACTTCCGCACCCATCTGGCAGGTAAATGCATATTCACCAGGCTCGTCGGCTTGATTTGCAGTACCCGAAGCTATCAAAACGACAGCGTATATGTGCGCTTATACCCTGTTTACAAGGGCATGTAACACTCAAGTAATGACGGTTAGATAACGTGGAGCTTATTGTGGGTATACGGCATCCTCGCATGGCAGCATAATTTCATAGAAAGAAAAGGTGTCAAATATCCTAATAAATGATTTGGCTAACAAAAGAGTGCTGATGAAAGAGAAAAGCCATGCCTGAAAAAGACCAAGCAGAACTTTTCTCTCCACAGACTCTGGCGTTAAGAGCTTTTTGAATAGGCGCTTTTGGGCGAGTGCTGACAAAAAGCGATCTTCAATATATGCAGATTTCTGGCAATATAGCTTTTATGCCACCTTGTATCTTACTTCTCACAACTTCCTAAGTTACACTTTCC
>CAXMTO010000365.1:0-7378 GCA_964196355.1 uncultured Myxococcota bacterium | reverse complement strand
AACTCGATATAATCGAGATAGTGTTTAGTGCCACAGAAATAGTCCCAGTCCCATTTTCCATCATTATCATTAATGTGAATGTAGTATTTGTAAGGGCTCGCTTCCAGGAGGGAGACAGCCTCGGCAGGATTTTCGCTGCCGTACATGGAATGGCCGAAATCAAGGGTCACACCCATAGACGGAATTTTAATATCGTTGAGCAGACAGAGGGTTTTGGCCGCAGAATCTACAAAACAGCGGCCCCGTGTCTCACTGGGTTTGTATTCGATATAGAGTGGAATTTCCTGCCGATAATCGCCTGCCTCGGAGAAGGTTTCGATAAGGTGCTTCCAGGCTGTCGCATAATCATGTTGAAAGGCGAATTCGTAGCCGTCGCCGAGGGGACAGCAGGTGACTTTGTCCGCACCAATGTCTACTGCGAAATCTTTGGCATTTTTTATGAACTGTACGGCTTTCTCTCTGGTAGGCTGGTCCAGTGAAGTCAGCCCTCCGTCGCGAAATTCTGGTTCAGCCTTGACATTTACATTAACGGCAGATACTTCCAGGTTATATTTTTTTAGTGCAGCTTTTGTTTCCTCCACCTCATTGACTTCGTAAGGATGGACAATTTCAACGCCCGAATACCCCTCAATTCCCGATAGCAGCTTAAATTTTTCTTCTAGGTTGAGAGGCTCATTATACTCGTGGAAGCGGTCTTTAGTTCTTGAGAGGAAACTGGTAATAATTGCCAATTTTAGCATGGTGGATCTCCAGATTGTTGATTGTGGTTGTTCGCAACAGGATGAGTATCTTAAGATTGTTTCCTGTTTCTGTTATAATTTCAAAAAGGTACCATTACCTTTCAAGGAGGTGCTGATACAAGTCATTTTTATCGGGATGTATTATTCGAGGTGTTATTAAAAAGTTTCCGTTTGACCTTTTGAAGCATTTGCTTATACCAGTCAAACTGGCTGATGATCGTCCAGGCTATGATAATAAAAAGTATCAGCGATACCGGACGGGTGAAAACGGGCATAAAGCTGCCTTTGGATACCATTAGAGCCCGGCGGAGATTTTCATCCGCCATCGGCCCGAGGATGACACCAATAACAAGGGGTGCTATGGGATACCCCATGTTAGTTAAAAAATAGCAGATTATGCCTACCGGCAGCATCAGGAACAGATTGAAGATGTTGAGCCCGAGTGAGTATGAACCTATAATACAGAGTATACCGATAATCGGCATGAAAAGCGGGGTTGGAATATTGAGTACTTTGACTACCTGTTTTGCCAGAATCATCCCCGTAACCCACATGGCCATGGAGGCAAGCAGAAGAATGGCAGCCACCTCAAGGATAAAAGTTGGATGCTCAAAGGTGATCATCGGACCGGGGGTAACACCATGCAGCATCAGGGCGCCAAGCAGCATCGCGGCTGGTGGACTGCCTGGTATTCCCAGGTTTAGCAGTGGGATCATTGCCCCACCGACACAGGCGTTGTTGGCAGTTTCACTGGCGATAACACCCTTGAGTTCTCCTGTGCCAAATGTCTCGGGATGTTTGGAGGTGTTTTTCGCAGTGCCGTAAGAAACCCAGCCGGCGATATCTTCTCCAATTCCGGGAACTGCTCCAATACCAACTCCAATAAGGGCTGAACGAATAATGGCCGGAATATTGCGAAGTACCGTGCCAATTTCAGGGATAATGCGTTGCAGCTTTTTGGCCTTTGGCATCTGCGATTGATCTCTGAGTACCCCAATGATCTGCGGGATTCCGAAAGCGCCTATCAGTACCGGTACCACCTCAATACCACTTTCAAGCTCAGAAAAACCGAAGGTAAAACGTGGATAGAACTGGAGCTGATCACGGCCAATGCAGGCCAGAAAAAGACCAAGAAAGCCCATTATCCAACCTTTTAAAACAAGGTCAGGAGCAGTCAGGGTACCGCTTATCAGAATCCCGAAAAAAGCAAGGAGAAAAAATTCAAAGGAGGTAAACTCTAGGGCAAAATTTGAAATGATTGGTGAGATGCTGACGACAAAAAGCATACTGATGATGGTACCAATTGCAGATGCCGTTGTGGTGAGTCCTATTGCCCTTCCGCCTTCGCCTTTGCAGGCAAGAGGGTAGCCGTCAAGGGCAGTGGCGGCAGCGGCTGCCGTTCCCGGGATATTGATCAGAATCGAAGCATAGGATCCACCATAGGTGCCTCCAACGTATATTGACAGCAGGCAGATCATGGCCATCGGGGTGTCCATGCTGTAGGTAAGAGCGGTTAGAAGAGCCACCCCCAGGGTAGACGTCAGTCCCGGCATGGCACCAAAAAGGATGCCCAGTAAAACAGAGCCAAAGAGTATTGCAAGCGAGACAGGGTCGGTAACCATGCCGCCAGCGATCCCAAAAAATGTCTGCATCCGTTCTAAAATTAACATGGAAAGTAACTCCTTTATGACCAGAAATCTGCATACCAGACAGCGTCCAGCAGGCTGACCACGAGCCCTTCAAATGGCATGGGAACAAGAAGAAGATACTTGAAAATATAGCCAATTGTGAACGGGGCCACAAAGGCGATAATAAGACTGCGTCTGAATTTTATCATTAGTTCCGGGCTATGCCTCAACTGTTGACGTGTTGTGAAGATAAGGAAGACGATAAACAGTATGACAAGAACGTCAGCGGGGAAGGGAACAACACTGCTGATTTTTTCTGCCGCGCCGGTGAACATGAAGACACAGAGAGCAAGAGTGGTTCCAAGGGCTAACCAGAGCAATCTGATCAGTCGTTCAGGAGTGCCGCAATAAAACATAAAAAAGAAAAAGAGCAGGAAAATAACAGATGCCAGGAAAAAATCGATTCGCGGGACCAGGATGAAAACAAAAACCACAAGATTTAAGACAATTCCGTAGAACCGTATGATGTCAGGTTGTTTTAGAAAGCTGATAAACTCCGGTCCACCGAGGTAGCTGAGCGCACTTTTCAGACCTCTTAAGCCAACTGCCTTGAAGGCAGTTTTCATGAGGAGCAAGCCGAACAGAGCCAGCGTGGCACCAATAAAGAGAGGTAACAGGGCGGGAGACACATACCAGACATTCTGCACTCCGGCATATGAGTCCGTCATAGGCATTTGCATACCCTGGCTGATTATAAACAACCCGAGCAGCAGAATGGCTGTGCCTGAAAAAATATCTGCCTTGCGGAGTTTTTCTGTTTCCATCATAGCTTACGTTCCTGGCTTTTAAAAAAGGTGAGGCCGGGCTGTTGAACATGTTTCTGCTTCGCAGTGCCCGGCCTCATGTTGCGATAGAGTTTGATATCTAAGCCAACTTACTTGCTTATATTTTTCACTAAGGTTTAGGAATTCCAAGTGTTTCTGGGCTTACCTTGGCTGCACCAAGTTCGTACAGTGTCCAGGAGAAGTTGGACTGAAGCGCTGCAAAGATTTTTCGTGACTCTTCTCCTGTCGCTCCAGAGAGCTGGTAATAGTTCTCTTTTGCCCATTTTTGCACTTTGTCGGAGGCTATCGCCTTTTTGAAAGCATCAACCAGAACAGCTTTGACATCTTCCGGCACGTCATGCGGCACGGCAAATCCAATTGCCTGGGAAATCGGCAGGTACTCTGACATACCAGGATACGAATCGAAACCGGAAGGAATGGTTCCAAGACCTTCAACATCAAAAGAATTCGGAATCAGCATGGCCAATGGACGGAGTTTTCCGCCGCGCAGGAGTTGCTGTTGTTCCGCAAGAGAGGTAACAACGACGGTGACTTCACCAGCCATAGCAGCATTCTGGGCTGGAGCTGATCCTTTATAAGGAATAAAATTGAATTTTGCCCCGGAACCTTTCTCGAGTGCGAGGAGATTCAGGTGATGGATAGAACCTGCCGCACTTGCCCCCGCTTTGATGGAGCCCGGATCCTTTTTCGCGGCTTCAATCAGGTCCTTCAGCGTCTTGTAAGGTGCACTGGCTGTAACAGAAATCAGATCGGGGGAACCACCAACGATGAAGGGGTCCCATACGTCAAAGTTTTTATCCCAGCCACCCTGCACAGCAGCTGTGACGTTAGATTCGGTAAGACCGGTAAGTGTGTAGCCATCATGTTTCTGTTTGAAACCATAGGTCATACCAACTGATCCACCTACACCTCCTGTTTTATTGATAACGTTGACATTTACACCGAGATGTGGCGCCATCTCAGCAGAAATTATGCGGTTACAGGTATCGGTTCCACCGCCGGCACCCCAGACAACTACGTTTGTGATGTTTCGTGACGGAAATTTTTTTGCCGCCTGTGCGCTACATGCCATAGCTAAAAACACTGTCAGACTGATGAGTAAGATTTTCTTCATTTCAACCTCTCCATTCTTTGTTGTTTTATCGTGTTTTTTATTTTTGTATCTGCTCGCGTTAATTCGAGAGCTGCCTGTTTGCATTGACTCAGTTTCTGTTTTTTCCACCTCCTTTCTAAAGCGATTTATCTAATTGTATATCCTTGGTGAGTTTTGCGGCGGTCTTTTGCAAATGGACCCGCATACATTGCTCTGCTGCACCTGGATCATGGTTGCAGATTTCGTTGACGATATCTATATGTTCTCTGATAGTTTCGTTAGGCGGTCGTATCAATCCTTCCCGGGTTGGGAACTGATAAGCAAGGGATACGATATTATATGTTTGAAGTATGCTGCTTAAAAATTCACGGGTGCTGATTTCAGTTAAATAGTTGTGGAATTTTCTGTCCGCCTTGGAGTACGCGTAGTAATCAACGATGTCACCATTTTCCAGAAATGGCTGAAATATCTTTGTCAACTGCACTTCCTGAGGCTTGGTAATGGACTGGGCTGCGCGTCGTGCTGATAACCCTTCCAGCACTTCGCGTATTTCAAATATAGAAACCATCTCTTCCATTGTGAAAACCCTTACAAAAAAACCTCGACGCGGTTTGGTCACGATAAGCTTTTCCTGCTCTAGAAACTTCAATGCATTGATGAGAGGTGTCCGACTGATACCAAGTTCTGCGGCAAGTTTCTCCTGGGGAATTTTCTGCCCAGGCAGCAGTTGCCGGTGCTCGATCATATCCTTGATGATCTGGTAAGCTTTTTGGTCCAGGTTTTCTGAATAAATGAGAGGGTTTTTCATAGTTTTAAATGAGGATATAAAAACAAAATCATTTGTTGTTTTTGTATTCAAAATACAGTATTCAAAAAAAACACAATGCTGTCAATATTTTTTTCATACCATGATAAGATTAAATGGACTTGAGAAGTCTGCAAAGGAAACGGTAAAGTTATGATCACAAAAACGCAGAAAACAGATGCACAACATCGTGCGGCCGAGATGATACGCAGTGCCGGAATACATCTCCGGGATGACGAGATTGAGAAAATCGAAGTGGCTGATTTTGGCTTGAGTCAGCTCGAGGCTGAGGGTATTCAGGTCTTTACGATGGTGAACTCTGACCGGCTTGCCGCAAAGGTATTAGTTCTTTTCCCAAACCAGACAGAACCGGAACATTGGCATCCCCAGGTTGGCAACGACCCGGGAAAACAGGAGACTATTCGCCATATCTGGGGTGATCTGCGTTTTTATGTAGATGGCGATGATACCATGAAGGAGGGGTTTCTTGTTCCGGGAAAAGAAAATGCGTATGTGCTGCGTCATGAACTGGTCCTGAAACCGGGTGATCAACTGACTTTTGAACCGTACGAGAAACATTGGTTTCAAGCTGGTCCGCGTGGAGCTGTAATGTACAGTTTTTCAACGACCGTAAGAGATGGTTTGGACGGGTTCACTGATCCTGAAATTCAACGCACAACTGTTATTCAGGATGATGAAGGATAGGTTGAGTATTAATTCGCTAAAATGATTCTATATCAACCTGTTAATAATTTTTTCCTGACCAGGTCTCCCTGAATTATTGAGAAACCATTTTTTTCCAGGGTTACTCTTAGAGCTGACACTAACTCAGCGTTAGAGTCAACTCTCTTACCATTGAGAATATTTGAATCTTCAAAGCCGACCCGGATCATATCTGCACCATTCTCAGCGGCAACCAGGTGATCCGTAACATCCTCAGAACCAATGAAAATTGCACCCCAGTTAGATTGTGGAGGCAGTTGAGAAACAAGATACTTTAGGAGAGCCTCGGAGAATACCATTCCCCATTTAACATTGAATATAAAAGAAAAATTATAGGGGGCTTTGATTTTTCCTTCTTTGATTAATGAATTTGCAAATGCAATATGACCCGTATCAAAAATCTCCAGAGAAGGTTTCACGCCGCAGGGTTCCATCTGCTTAATCCAGATGTCAACTGAAGGTGGTGTATTTTGATATACTTCGTCACCAAAGTTGAGGCTCCCAAGGTTGAGGGAGCCCATGGTGACTTCGGGAATGGTTGTTGGTAAACCCCTTTCTTCTGCTGTTAAATTGGAGAGACCTCCAGTACTCGCCTCGATAAGCATCCCACTACTCTCGCTTATCCCAGCCAGGGTTTCTCTCAAATAGACCATATCGGTAGTCAGGTTTCCCTGGAGATCTCTGGCGTGTATGTGCATGACAGAGGCACCAGCGATGTAACACTCCTTTGCGGTTTTGATAAGATTGACTGGGTTGATCGGGTTGTTTTGACCTGTCCCCCACGGGCCTGTCGGAGCTAAACTGATTATAATGTTGTTCATATAATTACCCTCTTTAAATTTCCAGGATTAGTAAGCAGAGAACTGGAAGAAAAACAACTCAATAGATTCTTCCGACTCTTTGATAATTAGGATAAAAGAGCTGAAAAGTAAATTCAATTTATTTTGTCAGACATTAAATTTTCTAATACGCCTGTCTAATAATTTTCAATTAGCAATCTCCGAACTTTCTGCAGACAAAGAAGACGTAGACTGTCTGTAAAACTTTTGTAACTTACTGTTAAATTGCAGGAAGGTGACAATTCCGATTTAAATTACAGAATGTTTAAATTATCAAGGTCGGTTATTCAGAATAGAGTCCTGTGAGCAAGGTCGTCGGAACGAATTTATGGAAAAATGAAATCTATTCCAAGTTGGGGTTATTTCAGTTCATATAGATTTGAGGTGTTATGAGGTAGGGTCAGGTTGCTGTAGGCATACACTCAGTTTAGGTTCTTCCTGATCAGTTTATATGTGATCGGGCCCAACAATCTTATCAATAAAGGAGCATTCTGGCACTTCTAAAAACCCAAGATTATTTCCAAAAACCTGGGGGTAGATGGAGCATTTTTCGATCAAAGATGTTTCCAGATTATCTTTGTGGGTCACTTCTGGAAGAGTGTTAGGCACCACAACTGATACCACGACACTCTCGTGCAGTCACAGATTCAATATTTGAATTGGCAGGACTAAGCTATTTTAAGCGTGGGGACGGTGAATATGTTT
>CAXMTO010000364.1:0-1949 GCA_964196355.1 uncultured Myxococcota bacterium | reverse complement strand
TTTGAACCTATCCAGGAGTGCATCCAGACTTTCCAGGAGTTCCAGAACATCTCCTCTGGATTCCGGGATCAAGGTTTTACGATACAGTTTCTCTTCAATTGAACGACGAAGTGCATCACCCGTATGCTCAATGTCGGTAATTTCTTCGATCGTTCTTTTAAACCTGTCCTTCTTGCGATTTAAATAAATATCAACCCCGGACTTGAATAACAATCCAGCTTCGCTGAACTGGTTAAGGAAATCATCTATTTCCTTCTCAATACTAGTGTTCTTTCTCAATATATTGTCCATGCTACTCTCGTAAAAAGATGTATTCGCTAACTCATTATTCTTCCAATACTCGACCTATTGGTAAGATATAAAGGTTGTTTATATAGTTTCTCTCTCATCCGCTTTAAAAATAATTCGGTGTGCCGTTTAAAAAAGACTCATCAGACAGTTTTTCTTCCCATTCCCAAAGTTGATCGTGCCCTCTCGCCGGGACAGGGGTTGCCAGAGGACATATATCTGCCAGTTCCAAAGCGTACCAATTCGAAGTAAAATCGCTGAAAGCCAACTGAGGGTAACAGGGAATATTAGATTGTACCACTTTTTCACAACCCACCAGCCTGGCAATTGCAACAATTTTTCCAAAGGGCAGTTGTTCACAATCCACACCAGCGGAAACCAAAAGGCTGCGATGATAGGGATCTGTTACAGCCATCTCCAATTTTCCTGAATGAATAGCAAGCGGCCCCCGGTAGTCTGTAGACCAGGGGCGTGTCTCAATGGTTTTGACACCTATGTTTACAAGCGTGGCAAAAGGTTGTTCCAGGGTAATTGCTTTCATCGGCCTTTTTATCCTGATTCAGGCAAGAAAATTGAAACACTGAGAAGGAAGAACGCTTTACTGCTTATCGTAGTCTCCGACTCTCAGTTTAGTACCTTATTCCTGAACTTCTGTCATAAAAAACAAGAAACCGAGGAATGTCTTTTGAAATTATGTCGTTAGATATATCTCCATGGTACTTATACCCCCTTGTGGGGTGTTGCTCTATTTAACATCATATCTTCCTCATCTTTGGCAGTTTGCAGAATTAAGTATAACACCGTCATGATACCGCCTCACGGCATAGCCTTTCGGACAAAATCCACGTTAAAATGCTGTTTGCTCGCGCCATGAACGTAAGTGCCTTTCAGAGCGTCTTTAGCTCGATCATATGACAGGAGATAGAAGGAACCTTGATAATTCACATCTTGCAATAGGACCATTACATACAAAACGCCATCCTTCTTGGCAACTTCGGTTTTCTGGACATGTATTGGCCTGGGATTAAAATAAGTGGCCTGTAGTTGACCTCCTTGGGCGGGAGCTAGTTTTATTACGTATGGGGCATCGGAACGAACCCAACTCCCTTGAATCGCCAGCATGTCTGGTGTGAGTGATTCGGTTTTTTCAGCCAAGCTAATACCGCTCCCCACCCACAGAACAGTAAGAAAACAGCTCACCATAACAATCCATCGGCTTCCCCGAAATACCATTACACTCTCCTTATACCTTAATTTTAGATTATGAAAATCTATTTACAATAGCCTGCAAGGGTTTCGCATGCTTTATTAATACTCGACATTGTATTTCCAGACAATATTGATGCTCTGTTGTTGTCAATCGCCTGTTACGATAGGCACATCCGGAGTCATTTGCCGTATTACTGCCCATCACACGTGGCACCCGTGTCATTACCGCCGAAATGAAAGTTGTTCACAAACGGCCCGTAGACGAAACGGCTTTAAAGGTGTATATACAGACAATAATTATGTAAAGAGAGTGTAATCATCCTTGCTGGTGAGAAATCCGGGTTAGCAGACCGGCAAGGGTCCATTGAGATTTCATCTCCTTTTTTCAAATCACCAGACAGGAAATGACGACCACACCAAACAGAACCAGGCGCCAGTTTTTCAGTGGCTTT
>CAXMTO010000363.1:0-4618 GCA_964196355.1 uncultured Myxococcota bacterium | reverse complement strand
GGAGAGTTACGTCTACAGTTAAGCAGGCAGTCGTTCCAGGAGAATGGATATGAAAAAAAGTTACAGAAGTATTGATTACAAAAAACTTGAAATCTACCGGGATGTAAGTGAAACAGACTGGAATGACTGGAAATGGCAGCTTGGTAATACTGTTCGGGATATCCCCACCCTGAAAAAAATAATCAGTGTTTCTGCAGAACTGGAAGCAGATCTTGAAAAATGTCTGCAGCGCTTCAGAATGGCTATCACCCCCTACTACGCCTCCCTGATGGACGAGGACTATGATCGAGGGGTCATCCGTCTTCAGGCTGTCCCATCTCTCAATGAGCTTGAGGTGGCCGAAGATGACCAGGATGACCCACTGCATGAGGATGTAGATTCACCTGTACCAGGCCTGACCCATCGATATCCGGACAGAGTCCTGATGCTGGTCACCCACACCTGTTCGATGTACTGCAGGCATTGTACGCGACGGAGAATGATCGGGGACAGGGATGTGCATCTCTCCCGTCCCGAGATTGACGCCTGCATCGGGTATATCAGAGAGCACCCAGAAGTTCGTGATGTCCTTCTTTCCGGCGGCGACCCTCTCACCCTCGCCGACGATTCCCTTGAATATATACTGAAAAAACTAAGAGATATAGATCACGTTGAAATCATCCGGCTGGGCAGCAGAACGCCGGTTGTGCTTCCCCAGAGGATTACCGATTCACTGGTTACCATGCTGAAAAGATACCACCCGCTCTATGTGAACACACACTTTAATCATCCGGACGAAATCACCCTGGAGGCCAAAAAAGCATGTGAGCGTCTGGCTGACGGCGGCATCCAGCTCGGCAACCAGACGGTACTGCTGCGTGACGTGAATGACTGTCCAAATATCATGAAAAAACTGGTTCATGAGCTCCTGATGATACGAGTCAAACCCTATTATATTTACCAGTGTGATCTCTCCTCCGGTATCTCCCACTTCAGGACTTCAATCACCAAGGGTATGGAGATCATAGAAAATCTCAGGGGTCACACCACAGGGATGGCAGTACCGACATTTGTAGTAGACGCACCGGGGGGCGGAGGTAAGATTCCGGTCATGCCGAATTATCTCCTCTCACAATCAGACAGAAGATTTGCACTGAGAAATTACGAGGGAGTCATCACCACTTATACCCAGCCGGAACAGGTTTTTTCCAATTGCGGACGCTGTAATATATGTAGAGAAGGGCCAAAAGAATACAAACCTCTTGACGGGGTCGCCAAATTACTGTCGGGAGACAAACTCTGCCTTGAACCTGGCGATCTTGTCCGCCGGAAGAGATAGAAATTGAAGACATACTCTTTCATAGGTTCAGATAAAAATGCCGGCAAGACAACGGCATTCAACTACATATACCGCCAATTATACAGACGTCGGCAAGCCAGGCCCCTATGCCTCTCCTCCATCGGCATTAATGGCGAGGATGTGGACACCTGGGAAGGGGCTGACAAACCGCATATTGACCTTCTGCCAGGCAGCTGCTTCATTACTCACGCTGTTCATCTCGCCAGCCATACCGGAAAATATGAGACACTGCTCACCCTCGGCAGACCTCTTTTCAGTAAAAATTATATATTCGGCAGATCCCTTCTAGAGATGCAATTGATTCTGGAGGGCCCCAACAGGGGAAAAGAAATAGCCAGTGCGAAACACGAGATTGAGTCACTTTTGGGCGATGATGCAATTTTCCTTATTGACGGTTCAATTGACCGCCAGTTTCTGGCAAAGCCCGAGATAAGTGATGGCTTTTATTTTTCACTCCTCTTTACAAAACAGCCTCAACAGCTGCAAAAGAGCTGTGATATTCTACAGATGCTATCCCTTGCTCCCTGCTGTAAAGAGATGCACAGAACTATAACGAAAAATCTGACTGCCAACTCAAAATCCTTGATGCTTGCTGACTCAGGCCAACTCATTTACCGGGGAGAAACCATTGTTTCCCGGGACGAGGAATTAAAAAGGAAATGTGAAACCATATATCATGCACCGGGCGTTCTCTATCTGAAAGGTGCTTTGACCAGTTCTCTGTACAAATTCTTCGCCCCTTTTAAGAGACTGCAGCTGATTCTCGACAATTTCACCCTTTTCCTTAGCATCACAGCCTCAAAACGACAGAGACCGGAGTTTAAACCGGAAATTTTCCTCTATCATCCTGTTCCGGTTAAAACTATCTTTATTAGACAGGAAACACATTTCGACCCATCTCTGCTACCGCCAGGGCTCATCGCGAAAAATATTTTCAGGGAAATCCACAATGAAGGTTGAAATCCTCCGCCAGCATAGAAACAAACTCCATGACGAGCTTGACTATGACCTCTTCTTCTCACTATTCAGGCAAAATCAACCTCTTCTCTCCTCTGTAATTTTGCACCCCATGAATAAAGAGGAGGCTGTCAATCACTATGCACAACTGACAGAGATGGAAGAAAATTTAAGCCCGGAAAAAAGAGAGGCAATCCTGACACAGAGTGCAGCACTTCCTGCGCTTAATCATGTATTCACCCTTTTTGAGAAAGAACAGCTCGAGCAGTACCATCTCTTTGAGCTGGGAAATTTCCTGTATAATAACAATATTCTCTGCAGCCTGGAGAGGGATTTTCCACTGGATATCAAGAGCAGACAGTCCCTTGATAAGATTCTTCAGATCCTTGAGCAGTACACGGAAAAATCATTTTCAAACTTACGGCAAAAAGAGGAAACAAAAAAAATCTGCATCGCTCTTGCAGAAACGGAGCAGAGCCTTGGAAAGGCAGTAAAACGGTATGAAGAGCAGATATTTGAGCGTACCGGCCTGAAGATGATATATCCCTGGCCAAGAGAGCTTGCTCTCAGCCAAGAGCAGGTGAAAAGCAGTGACCGATGTGATCTTCTTGCCCTGAGACAGAACAATGACGTCTGGCTCATTGAATACAACATCAACCCGGAACTCAAGGAGTTGCAAAAGAAAAAAACTGCGTTGAATGAGCGGTACGAGTCACTGATGCAGAAACAGCTGCAACAGCTGAACAGTAAACTCTCATCATTTGGCTCCTGCCTGCAGAAATATTACAGGAAAAGGGTGAAGAGAACCTGGCACTATGTACTCCTTGCAGTAAAAGGAAAAAATGCATTCTGCCTCCCCGAGTTGACCTCGAACAGAGGGCTTTTCCTTGAAAAAGCATATCTTTACGGCCTGAAAGCGAGGAAAAAAGAGAAATGCATTCCGCTTGATTTGAGCCTTGAGCGAGGATCGACCATTCTCTACGGCCCAAATATGAGCGGCAAGACCACCGTGCTCAAAACGGTCTACTTTCTTCTCACTCTGGTACAACTTGGTTTGCCTCTCCCTGCCCGCAAAATTACCCTGCACTATCCGGAACAGGTGTCCCTCTCGCTCAAATCTCCTGGAGACATTCGAACAAACAGTTCCACCTATAGCGAAGAACTTTCTTTTTTTGCCCAACCAATGAAAAATGGCGCATATATCCTCTCGGACGAGCTGTTCCTCTCAACAGATCCTGCCAACGGTGTCATACTTTCTGAGATTATACTCCAGTCCATGGCTGCTGCAGATATGCTGTTTTTCTGCACCACACATTATCCCGAAATTCTCGATACAAAAAACGGTGTTCTCTACAGGATGGAGGATGCGGATCCTGTTTTACTTAAAAAAGACGGGTATGACCTGCAAGCACTGCACGACTTCATGCCCTACCGAATCATCCCGATAACCGATAGTGACCATGAAAAGATGAAAACCAACGTGGCTCCTCTTACAACAGCCCTTCTCTTTAATCTGGATGAGGAAGTAAAAGCAGCTATCAGAAAACATATCGATAAAACAGTATCTTCATGACAGGATTTCACCATGGTTCATATTCGACTTGACCAGAAGCAGATAGAACGAGTCAAAAATTACGCGAAAGCAATAGCGGACGAGATCAGTTTGATGATCGCAAGCTATTCAACAGTCTCCGTAGAACGTGCCGTCCTCAGATTATATGGGGTGGACGGTGTAGACAAAGACAATACCCCCCTGCCAAACAGACTGGTGGATATGCTGCAGCAAAAAAAGCTCCTGGAATCCGGTGCTTCTTACCATTTTACTGCCGCCATGCTCGAATCTGGCCGCAGCCCTCAACTCACCGCTGAACTCCTTGAACAGGGGCACATCGAATTCAGCGCCGGTTATACACACTCAAAGGCTGCAATTACAAAAAGAGAAGAGGAGATGGCAGGTGATGCCATTAAACAACTGGACTCTTCAAGGCAGCGTAAACAGGAAAAACAGCAGGTCACGCAAGTCACAGAACAGCCCTGGAAGTATACGATCGTTGCCACCGGCAACATCTACGAAGACCGGACTCAGGCTCGGGCTGCTGCCGGGTCGGGAGCGGATATTATAGCCGTGATCAGGTCCACAGCGCAGTCTTTACTTGATTACATCCCCTATGGTGCTACCACTGAAGGATTCGGCGGCACCTACGCTACCCAGGAAAATTTCAGGATAATGCGCAAGGCCCTTGATGAGAGCAGTGAGAAAAATGGCCGCTATATCCGGCTGGTCAACTATGCGTCAGGGCTCTGCATGACTGAGATTGCTGC
>CAXMTO010000362.1:0-3183 GCA_964196355.1 uncultured Myxococcota bacterium | reverse complement strand
TTCAATCTCTGGTGCAGAGATGGTTGCTGGTCTCGACGGCTTAGAAATGGCATATTATATTGCACTTGAGCATCATGAGAAATGGGATGGCAGTGGTTACCCTAAGGGTAAAAAGAAGGATGAAATCTCGCTGGAAGCAAGAATTGTAGCGATAGCAGATGTGTTTGATGCCTTAGTATCAGCAAGACCATATAAAGATGCTTTTGATTACAATAGAACTTTTGAAATTTTCGAAAAAGGTGATGGACGGGTAATGCCAAGTCATTTTGATCCTGAACTTCTTCATTTATTTCTCGAACATTATGATGAGTTTGTTGAACTTCACAAACAGCAAAAAGATTAAGTGTTGTTAACGTACCCTCCATGTATCTTATAAATTTAGATTTTGGGCGAACCACAAGATTGATTACTGACCTTTACACTTTGATCCTTTTTGGCTATCGTCTTCACAGGAAAATATTTGACAAATTCTAATTTAAAAGATGGTACAAAAAGTGAGGGCAGGTCAGGTGCAGGAAACAATGGCCTTCATTTTCAAGAGGATTTAGTTTTGCATTCAATTAAAACCTTGGCATCATAAATCACATTAGGAAATTAATGACTCCTCAATCGCAAACGACTTCTGAAGAAACTTGGTGGGAGTTAGCTACCCAATGGTCAGTTGTACGCCGAGGCATTACATACGCAGTATTTGTTGGTACCGCCCTGATCGTCATCAATCACTGCGATGCTATTATACGTTGTGACTTTACTTTGGGACTCTTCGTGAAAATGTTCCTGACGTTAATCGTTCCCTACCTTGTGTCGACTTTCTCAAGTGTTGCCGCGCTGCGGAAGAGCGTCTGTTCACCACAGGAGTGAATCTTAAGGTCAAAAATATCGGCTCAAGTGACATGAAAACAAGAATAGCCATCAACATTATACATTGCTTACTTCGCCTAACGCCCCAATTTTAGATTTCTGCCTTTTATCAATTGTTTTTCGACAGGTGATGATAATTCAAGATTAGAAAAGCCAATCGCAAATCCAATAGCCGAAAAATTTTCCAGTATACGATACGGATACTTGAACGGACATGGCTGGTGATACCTGCAAGTGCGCCACGAGCGCACTTTTAATATAAAGTGTGCGTAACTGCACAAAAGATGAGGGAGGGCCCCTCGGAGCCGGCTTACAGGAGCAGGCTTCAAACCACCTCAAGCTGCTGGGGTCAAAAGCCTTGGTGGTGAGCGTTGAGGAAAAGGCATGGCAAAGACTGTGTCAGGTGAGGATCAAGGAGATGAGCGTAAGCGAACCAGTGATGAGGTGTCGAAATATCAGAGATGGCGTCAAAACTGGGGTGCTTGCAGGTATCCAGGATAAGTTCAGGGGAAACCTGTTTACTGCCTGAGCGGCGTCCGGCATAAAGATGGCATGAACTTGGTTCAGGCTTTTGTGCGGAACGGGGGAACTCTTCATGTGATGTTAAGAGAAAACCCTATAAGTGAGACCCACGAAGGGGGAAAGTATCGATGCGTATGAAGGGGGCGGATCATCCTGTAGTAGTATTGAAGGTTCTGTAATGGGGCTGGAGCGAAGGGGATGAGCCAGCTCGCATTAAGTGACAGCCAACCAGAAATGGGAGGAGCTGGACACAATCTGCGTCGGCTTGACACCGAGAGGTTTCAAGAGGATGGCTGGCAGGAGCCGTGTGAGTCGAGAGGTTCACGCACGGTTCTGAGGGGGACTGGAGGTGAGATTCCTCCGGTCTACCCGACTCTGTAATTTTAAAAGGATGATTTTATTGCAGAGGAATAGCAGAACTCACAACATTGGGAAGATAAAGAAATTAAGCAATGGATGTTAAAATTAATTTAGGTAATTGATTAAGTTTTGACACCTGTGATAAGGGTGTCAAATGGATTTAGATACATATCATAAGCTGATTAAGAGCGAAACAAATGCTCGGAAATATTTGTCAAAAAAGTGCCGCAAAAATGGACACCGATTTTGTCCTCGTTGCAATCAACGCAAACTTTACAAATTGTCTAGTGGCAGACGTCGTTGTGCTAGATGTAAATATACTTTTCATGACTTCTCTGGAAGATGGATTAATCATGGAAGACTAACCTGTATCCAGTGGCTTTCGCTAATCAAGCTCTTTGAATTAGAACTGTCGATTCGAAAAATGGCCGAACAGATGAGTTTGGCCTACAACACGGCCTACAATGCCATTCGTACCATCCGCTATTCGATTTTGGCTCACGCCGCCGACAGGCCGGATCTATTGACCGGTGAAATCGAGATTGATGAATGCTACTTCGGCGGTCGGCGCAAAGGAAACCGCGGACGTGGTGCTGCCGGCAAAGTCCCGGTATTTGGCATTCTTGAAAGAGAAGGCCAAGTCCGGGTGACCGTGGTTCCGGATGTCACTGCAAAAACGCTGATTGGTTTAACCGTCAAAACAGTACGCAGAGGCAGTATCATTTACACTGACAAATTTAAAAGCTATGATAGCTTAATGTTTTGTGGATACCGCCATTTGAAGGTCGACCACGGCAAACGATTTTCTTCCGGAAAAGTCTATATCAATGGCCTTGAGGGATTTTGGAGTTGGGCTAAAGAACGTTTTATAAAACATCATGGCGTCTCCAAAGAAAACTTCCCTCTATATTTAAAAGAACTAGAATTTAGATATAATCACAGACATTCTGATATCTTCGATAAAGTCGCCGATTACCTCTGTGATTTGGTGCCAAAACTTGAGCAATTACCTTAATTTATTGTTCATCTTTTTCAGGAGTCTGATCTATGAACTGCATGCTTTGGTCTGTCATAAAATCTGGGTGATACTTACCGAATGGAAGGGATGAGAGTGCACGAGTGTTTGCCTGCCTTGCATATGGAACATAATCGGCCATGGCTGAACTCGCTGCAGTTACAACTGCTTTAACAATCAACCCTGCGAGCCCTCCACCTGTACTGCCTCCAGACAAATCAACCACTACCGTTCCGTTATATTTCCAAAGCGTCTGATCTGTTTTTGTTGATTTTAACTCCGCATCAATAGATACTGTCAGATTTGATGCCAAGACCATATATTTCAGATCCCATTTTTTTATAGTCGTAAACAGCACGGCATCAGCGCCGAAATATTCTCGGAATTTCGCCAAGGGTATGCTACGCAATAACTCTGCGTCATAA
>CAXMTO010000361.1:0-3456 GCA_964196355.1 uncultured Myxococcota bacterium | reverse complement strand
TCGTTAATCCAGCTTTCAGCGACAATAAAGAGACCGGCATAGGCAAAACCCGTAACGATACGCATCGCCCACCATATCCAGGGGGCAACAAAAATGGCTTGCACAAGGATTGAAGTAGATGCAAGGGATGCTAGGGCGCCGAAGGTACGAACATGACCAACCCTGCCGACGATTTTGGGTACAATATTGCAGCCGGCAATGAGGCCAAGGAAATAACCGGACATTACCAGACCGGTTATGGTTGTCCCGAAATCCTCCATTGAGGCGCGAACTCCGAGAAGGGTAGCCTGTAATCCGTTTCCCAGCATGATCAGTCCCATACCGAGAAACAATGCCCAGCAGTTGAAAATAACACCCAGCATTTTTCTTTTCCTTTTAATAAGGTGGATTGTCAGGCTGTATTACTTAACCTGACCTGGAATTTTTTTCTCGAAGTTTCGCAGACTCTCTTATAATATTCCTCCATTAAGCGAGGGGTTCGACGTTGAGATATCCGCTTAGTTAGAAGAGGCTAGGACCTTATAATATATTTGAAAAATTGTGCACGACTTATGAGTCGATTAAACGTGGACGTTAAAGATTTTTTTTGCAGATTACTTCCTCGGCAGGGGGAAGATAAAAAATCAGATTGACATCTAATTATATTGGAACTAAAAATAAACCTATAATTTAACAACTTAAAAAAACTCTCATATGCAATCTTCCAATTCTCAATCTGGCAATTGGAACGGTGTTGAACGCCGCACCAGCACTCGTGACCGTCGCCAGTCAAATGGCCGCAGGTCTCCGCGGGAGCGGCGGCTTGACAAACGGGTTGCGTCGGGCTCAAAGCGACGCTCATCACTGCTGGACCGACTTCGAAAGCTCACCCGCCCCCGCCTCGGAGTCGATCGGCGTAAGGGGGGCGACCAGCGTTTCCTTGGTGATCGTCGGAAAAGCTATCCATCAGCACTCCTGACTCCAGAAGAACTTTCCGCTCTCCTTGAGTAAAAAATACGTATCAGCGTCTTACTTCTGATTTTCTTATTTTCTCCCGTTCTGCACTTCGCTGAACCGGTTATTCGTTTGTTTTATAATGGGGGGACAATCGAAAAACACAAATTACTTCTGTATAATTCGTGTGTTAACAGGGAATCAGTCATAGATAATTGCAGTGTACCTCTCAAGGAGTTTTTCTGTCTCCCTGTCAAGTTCACTTGCAACTTCGTGGATCTGGTACTCTTTATTGCAGAGCATACATCGCAGTCGGATGCGACGGCAGGCGCGATGTACTTCGAGTTTTCCGGCGCATTTTTTACATTTCATGTCTCATCGGAGAGGAGTTCTTCGCGGGTGAAAAGAGATTCAAGCGTATAACCGCTTTTCCTCAGCACCTCAACGCCACCCTCCTGTCTTTCAACTACAGTCGCGACAAGGCCTACCTTAAACCCGGCAGCCTCCACCCGTTCTATGACTTTTAAAAGTGTGCCGCCAGTGGTCACCACATCTTCAAGCAGGGCAACTGTGCACCCGTTCGGCATATTTTTAAGCCCTTCTATATAATTGCCTGTACCATGCCCTTTAGCCTCTTTTCTGACAATAAATGCCGGGATTGGTTCTTTGGCCAGAAAACTTGCAATGGAAACTGCCGTAACCAATGGGTCAGCACCGAGAGTCATTCCACCGACGGCGTGAATGGGGCTTTGGGCTCGTTGCAGGAGTTCAAACAGTAATTTGCCACACAGATACGCGCCTTCAGCAGAAAGGATTGTCTGTTTACCGTCTATATAGAAATCAGAGGTTTTGCCGGAAGTTAAAGTGAATGAACCTTTTCTGTATGATTTTTCAAGAAGGATATCTTTTAATCTCTGTCTGTCATTCATAATAGTAGGAAGGAGTGAATTTTACTGTAAGCTATGGACTGTTTAAAAAGCATCACGCGATCTGTTTATACCTTTTTTGGATGATGGTTGAAAGAAAAAACTACCATTTCGCCGAAAGGCGATGGTAGGATAGGAACTGAACCATTTCCGAAATTATCCAGGGATCGGAGGTGGTCTTCTATCTTTATAAAAGGTCTCGTTATTTAAGCGGGTATTCAGAATATTTTTCTATAACCGAGGTGTAATTATGTGCGGTATTGTTGGATATTGCGGGTCACGTAGAGTGGTACCTGTTGTACTGGAAGGTCTCAGAAGACTGGAATACCGGGGATACGATTCAGCAGGAATAGTCTACCTTGAAGAGGGCAAACTGATCAAACATCGATCCGAAGGGAAGCTGTCCAATCTTGAGGCGATAATTGACTCCGCTATAATAGCCCCAGCTCATATAGGTCTTGGCCATACCCGATGGGCCACCCACGGCGCCCCCACAACACAGAACGCTCACCCCCACAGTGACTGTACTGGGGAACTGGTTGTGGTTCATAATGGGATAATAGAAAACTACCACTCGTTAAGGGAGGAATTAAAGACAAAAGGGCACAGTTTTACATCAGAAACAGACACAGAGGTTCTTGCTCATCTCATTGAGGAATATCTGGAAGATGATCTCGTGACGGCCGTAAAGGCGGCAGTCGGCAGAGTTGAAGGCTCCTATGCACTTGGTGTCCTCTGGGCCGGCATGCCGGATACACTGGTTGCTGTCCGGAATCAGAGCCCCCTTGTGCTGGGTACCTGCAAGGAACAGGGTACTTTTCTTGCCTCCGACATTCCTGCTCTTCTCCCCTATACAAAGGAGGTCGTCTTTCTTGACGATATGGAACTGGCGATTCTCAAAGCCGATTCCTACGAGGTCTATTCTCTCACTTCAGGTTTGGCCGTTGAAAAAGAGGTTAAAACGATCAACTGGAATGCCGGAATGGCCGAGAAAGCGGGTTACAAACATTTTATGCTCAAAGAGATTTTTGAACAGCCCCAGGCGATTACCAATACAGTCAGTGGCCGTATCAACCTTGAAACCGGTTCGGTAGAGTTGCCGGAAGTGAATTTTGATGTGGAGGATATCAACTCAATTGATCGTATCTTCCTCGTTGCCTGCGGTACTTCATGGCACGCCGCATTGGTAGCAAAATACTGGATTGAAAAATTTGCCAAGATTCCTGTTGAAGTTGATATTGCCTCAGAATTCAGATACAGACACCTCCTCATCAATGACCGGGTGCTGACTGTTTCAATTTCACAGTCCGGGGAAACCGCTGATACCCTGGCTGGTATCCGGCTTGCAAAAAAACTCGGATCAAAAGTTATAACCATCTGCAATGTTGTCGGTTCTACGATGACCCGCGAGGCAGATGGCACAATATATACCCATGCCGGTCCTGAAATTGGTGTTGCTTCGACCAAAGCCTTTATTTCGCAACTTGCGGCACTTTTTCTCTTCACTCTTTTTCTAGCTCAGAAAAAAGGAACACTCTCCCCTGGTAAGAGCAGGGAGATGGGTAAGAATCTTATTGATATTGCAGGAGTTGTTGAT
>CAXMTO010000360.1:0-12243 GCA_964196355.1 uncultured Myxococcota bacterium | reverse complement strand
CGCTTATCGGGGTTCGAATCGCTGTCCCCAGCCAAGTGAAATTAAGTAGTTATACTGGAAACCAAAATCACAAATTTCTCATCACGCCTACAGTCCCCACCCTGTCCCAGCTTTTTCGTATACGAAACAACAAGATCCATTGAAAGGTAGATGAGCATAATATGGAAAAAGGTACGGTATTATTTGACATGTGATTGAGTTATTGTTTCCGTTTACGATCCCGGTATATGATTATGGTTTCGTTTTCCTTTTCCTTTTGCTCGAGATACCTTCTCTTGGATCTCTTATCCCTTCTTCCTGCTAGCACATCTTCAAAACACATATCCAACAACATCTTGGCAGCAAATTCAGTCTGGACATCCACCATTTTTGTGGAAACACACTCGTTCGTGTAATATTTGAGAGCATTTTTATTCCAACCTCGACCTCTATTCCAGTTCGGGTCAGCATAAGCCGATGATGTCAGCAGCATCGCGATTATTAGTAACAGTATTTTCATTACGTTCTCCTCTATTTGGCTACTATATCACCGAAATGGAATGTAAACGACTCGTATCGACATAATATTTTGCCATCCTTTCTTGATGAAGCCTGGTTGCCGTGTTTCTAGCTGTAATCGCAGATCAAACAATCAGTTTCATAATACCCCAGCCTGCCAGTAAAATTGAAGCTCCCATACCCAGCAATACAACACAGCACCCACTATTCCCAGATGGTTTTCTCCCACTATCATTTCCCTTTTCATCTTCATCAAAAAATAGACCCATTTCAATGACACCGTCACCATCATCTTCCAGTAAATCTAGAGGGTCTTCATCAAAATCTTCCATAATTATTTCTCAACAATTTTCACAGACGTACCAGTGTCCGGCCCCAGTCACCCCACCCCCAGTGCTTTAAAGAAAGCATTGGCAGGGTATCAGCATAAAAACCAGTCTGGAACTTAGCAACGAGTTCACCCGGGATGGTGGCGATATCTCCGACACTGCTCATGGGCAGTAAAATTCGTTTTGCCCCGGCATCAAAGGCTACCTGCAGGGTTCTCCTGCTACCCTAACGAGATCACAGCAGGAGAGCTTACCAATGAAGAGTTAAATGTTTACCCAACAGTTGTCGTCAGGAAGCAGGCTAACCTACCTAGGTATGTTGGCAAGAATGAACAACGAAGACTAGGCTCACATCTCTGAGCGCTTCATACGCGCAATCATTGTTTTTCCTGATGTATTATGAACCGTTGTGCGTATGGCAAGTTAGGGGACTTTTTTTTTCGGCTCTTCTTTATGCTTGTCAAACAACTTCATATACTCTTCTGGGTGCTCTCCCTGTGGGAACACACCAAGGTTATCTGGATCTTCCTTAATGGAGAATATTTTGCTCAATTCGTCGAACTCTTCTTTGGTATAATGTTATGTCATATCAGTAGGTTGGTGAATATGGGTAAGGGGTGTATTATACCATAAATCTGGTGAAAATAACACCATTACCACCTGATAACAATCGAGTGACAGTAGTCCTAAACGACTATTCCGAAGATTTACAGGAATAGTCCTAACTTGCAGGTTTGCTTAAATGGTTAACATTGCCAATCGATTTATTATTGATCTTTAAAACTCGTAAATTCACGGGTTCTAATCTCTAAACATGAGTGTAATTGCAACGATAATGGCTGCAATTTATTAACTCAAAAAAATATCCTCTCCTTCGACAGCAGTGACAGACCATGAAACGTGGTTACGTTTTCCTCAGAGATCTGCCTCACCCTAAACTCTGAGTCACAAGAAGTTTACGGGATGTCATCCACTATCAAATAACCACATTCTAAAGGAGATGCTCTATGATGCTAAAGAGAACGATTAGCAAACTCATTGTAATTACGACAGGGCTTATGGTTACCAGCGTACTTTTGACCTCGCCAATTGTAGCACAAGAAAAGACCCCCGGATTCAACAACAAGATCCCCGAGTCGATCCTGACTCCCGACACGGTGGAGACGTTGGTCGGCACCCTGGGGTTTTTTGACGGGATCCCCAACGAGCAGGCCGCCACCATGCTTTTTGCTAACTTGGACCTCAATCGAGGTCTGCAAGCCATACTTAATGGAATGCCAGCCTCCAATTTCGAGGCCGGTCGGGCTGGTCACATTGCCCTTGGCCAGGAAAAGGCCAACCAGGTCATTCTCTTTGACGGCTTGATGGACAGCAACTCGCTGTTTCTCACTGGCAATGCCGGCACGGTCTACGCCACTTCCTTTCTTGACCTGAAAAGAGACGGGCCGACAGTGGTCGAAATTCCGGCTGGAACGGGTCCGGGGATCATGGTCGATTCGTTTACGCGAAACATCATCGACATGGGTCCTCCTGGCCCTTATCATGGCAAAGGCGGCAAATTCCTGATCCTGCCACCCGGCTATGACGAGGCAGACTTCGATGGGATTGTTCCGAAAGGCGTCTACACCCTCGCCAAGTCACGCAGCTATGCGGTCTGGATTCTGCTTCGCGGGTTCCTCAAGGATGGTAAACCGGATTACTCCAGCCAATTGTTCAGAAACGGCATCAAAATCTATCCGCTCAGCACAGCGATTAATCCGCCTGAGATGGAGTTCATCGAGGGTACGGGGACAGAGTTCAACACCGTTCACTCCGCCAACTATAAGTTCTACGAAGAACTCTACACCGTGATTGATCGCGAGCCGATCGAATTCCTTGACCCTGAGCTTCGTGGTCTCTTTGCGTCCATTGGCATCCAGAAGGGCAAACCTTTTGCCCCGGACGAGCGGATGAAGAAGATTCTGGAGCAAGCCGCGAAGTTGGGTAATGCGACTGCACGCGCTCTTTTTTGGTATGAACGGGATCAATCCGAATTCCTTTACGAGGGTAGCTACTGGAAGCGTGGCATGATTGGCAACTCTCATGAGTATCTCAAGGACCAGGGACTTGGCGGGCGAAATCTTGATGCGCGAGCACAGTACTTCTACATGGCTACCTTCAACTCTCCGGCCATGGTATGGAAACTTATTGGAAAGGGATCGCAATACGCCTGGGGTTATCTGGACAGCAAGGGTGGTTACCTGGACGGAGGCAAGTCCTACAAGCTGAACCTTCCCGGTGATGTTCCCGCCGAGCAGTTCATGTCAGTGGTGGTCTACGATTCGCAGACCCGATCAATGCTGCAGACCGACCAGCCTTACCCGAACAAGAACAACAAACGCGACAAGATGATCACGAACGACGACGGGTCAATTGACCTCTACTTCGGCCCCAAGGCACCCGAGGGGAAAGAGGCGAACTGGATTCAGACTGTTCCCAAGAAAGGATGGTTTTGCCTCTTGCGTCTCTACAGCCCGACGGAGGCTTGGTTCGATAAAACTTGGCGGCCTAGTGAGATTGAGTTGGTGAATTGATACCAATGTATACCGGCAAATAAAATGGTTGTAGCGGACGGAGCTTGAGTGCCGCCGCTACACCGAGGCATAAACATTGCCAATGGCAAGATCAGATTTGTTCAAATCGGCATTCGATTAACACTATTCCTGTACATCTTCGGATTGCAACAACCATTAGCTAACTCCATAACAATAGATACAGTTTTGAAGTGATATTTCAGATATCATCAAGAGATTATATCGACTCGATTCTCTATGATCGGCCCACGAGCAGCTCATAATACCATGACCTGTGTCACACCACACATATCCCTGTACGTCACCGTGTATTATCTCATGTTACCATAAGAGTTTATTCAATGATATCAATATGATGGATATATCTCTAATATCATCGAGGTTGGTCCCTGTTGAACGGTTTATTAATGGATAGAGAGACATCAATAAATATAAACCGTTCCACCGGGGACAACCTCAGAGACCTGGTGAGACGTGAATCCTCCACCGACTCTCTATTGACTTTCAGATCAGAGAAAATACTAAGACTGTCAACGTTGCTCCGTGGGCGCAACGGTTCACCTTGTCGATGGATACCCAAGGAAAACAAACGGTTAGGGCCACAAAAAGTTCAGAATACCTGTTGAATTAAAAGTGCAACTAAAAGACAACTAGAGCAGGAGTAACAAAAACAGCCACTTTATAGACAGGCTATAAATTGCTGTTTTTGTTGTAAAATATGGCCGGAAGGAGAGGATTTGAACCTCCGGCCCCTTGTCAATCAGACAGTAACTATTGGTTTAGAATTTCTTTCACTCCTTAACATCTTGAATTGCTGCGTAATTGTGAGGATACAAGTATTTTTTTGTAAATAATCCGCCCCGGGACTAGACGACCGGTCTATTAGGCATTACTCTTTGTCCCATGAAGAAAGATACCAAAGAAACGCGTCAGCACATTTTAGATACTGGCTATAGGCTCATTGTAAATAAAGGTTTCTCAAGCGTGGGATTGACGGAAATTCTCCAATCTGCTGGAGTACCTAAAGGCTCTTTTTATTACTATTTTAAATCTAAAGAGCAGTTTGGCGAAGAAATTATCAGAAGTTATTTCAGAGAATATCTTGTGGCTCTCGAAGATATTTTTCAACCGCGGGAAAGTTCTGCCTATAATCGCCTAATGGAATACTGGCAACGCTGGATCGAAACTCAATCCGATGAGTGTGTTGACCAAAAGTGTCTGGTTGTAAAATTAAGTGCTGAAGTGGCAGATCTTTCCGAACCGATGCGTCTCGCTTTGCTCGATGGATCTTCTCTGGTCGTTGAACGAATAGCAAAATGCATTAGTGAAGGCATTGATGATGGGTCAATAGCAAAGATTAATGCAAGTATTACTGCGGAGCTGCTCTATAACATGTGGCTTGGAGCAACTCTGATGAGCAAACTGCAGCGTAAGGCTGATGGCCTGCATCAAGCGATGCAAACAACCACGTCAATTTTAACCAGTAGTACTGTAGTGTAAGCCATAGATCAACGGCATTTTCCTGGTGGATTAACTTAGTGAAATTCACTAGACGACTGGTCGACTATGCCAGGTGAGACACAATGTGTCTCACCAATTTAGCTCGTTCAAAATGAGCACTTTATGGAAAGGTAAAAAAATTATGGGACAAAATAAAAATATTAATCGCAGTATTGTACTTGCTTCACGCCCGAAAGGCGCTCCTACAAAAAACAATTTTCGGTTAGAAGAGGTCTCAACACCAGTGCCGGGGGAAGGTGAGGTATTGTTGCGGAGCATCTACCTATCGCTTGATCCTTATATGCGTGGCCGGATGAGCGACGCTCCATCTTACGCTCCCCCTGTGGATATCGATGCTGTAATGGTTGGTGCCACCGTTTGTCAAATTGAAGATTCCAACAATCCTGATTTCGAAACAGGCGAGTGGGTTCTGGGCTACAGCGGTTGGCAGCTCTATGCAGTATCAGATGGTTCTGATTTAACCAAGTTGGGTAAAAATCCTGAAAACCCATCATTTGCTCTGGGAATTTTGGGAATGCCCGGATTTACAGCCTATATGGGGTTGCTAGACATTGGCAAACCAAAGCCAGGTGACACCTTGGTTGTGGCTGCTGCAACGGGCCCAGTTGGTGCAACCGTAGGACAGATTGGGAAAATAAAAGGCTGTCGTGTGGTTGGCGTTGCAGGTGGGCCTGAAAAATGCAGCTATGCCAAGGAAACTCTTGGGTTTGATGAGTGTCTCGATCACAAAGATCCAGATTTCGCGGGTCGGCTCAGACAGGCCTGCCCTGATGGCATTGACATCTACTACGAGAATGTTGGCGGAAAAGTATTTGATGGTGTTTTACCATTACTGAATGTTGGTGCAAGGATTCCAGTATGCGGCCTTGTCTCAGGATATAATGCAACTAAACTTCCAGATGGCCCTGATCGTTTATCAGTTCTTATGGGCACAATTTTAGTCAAACGCATCAAAGTGCAGGGTTTTATCATCTTTGACGATTATGGCCATCGTTACGATGAGTTCGCACAGGACATGACCGAAATGCTGAAAACCGAAAAAATCCATTACCGGGAGCAGATTGTTGATGGACTGGAGAGCGCTCCGGAAGCATTTATAGGCATGTTGGAAGGCAAAAATTTTGGAAAACTTGTCATCAAAGTTAATGATGATCAATAATAATTACTATTTCAGGGTGAATTTATGAATATTTTAATGGTCCTTACATCGCACGACAAACTCGGGAAAACTGGCCTAAAGACTGGCTTCTGGTTAGAAGAATTTGCATCACCATACTACGTCTTTAAAGACCAGGGTTTTGAAGTTACCTTAGCTTCTCCGCAAGGTGGACAGCCCCCGCTGGATCCTAAGAGTGATGAACCTGATTTCCAGACGGAGGCCACAGCTCGTTTTCGAAAAGACGAACTAGCTCAACAGGCTCTTGCCAATACCCAGCGTTTAGATTCGCTCAATACATCAAGTTATGATGCTGTTTTTTACCCTGGTGGTCACGGGCCTCTTTGGGATCTCGCCGAAGATAAACACTCTATTTCATTGATTGAAGCTTTTTATCGAGAAGGAAAGCCAGTAGGGCTCGTCTGTCACGCTCCAGGAGTTTTACGCCAAGCCCAAAATGTAGATGGAGAGCCTCTGGTAAAAGGGCAAAGGGTGACAGGTTTTAGCAACACCGAAGAAGAGGCTGTTGGTCTAACAGAGGTTGTGCCCTTTTTAGTAGAAGATATGCTGAAAGTAAATGAAGGCTTGTATCGCAAAGGCGAAGATTGGGGCAGTTATGTTGAGGTGGACAAAAAACTTGTAACTGGACAAAATCCTGCATCTTCTGAGGCAGCAGCGTTAAGTATTGTTAAGATCCTGAAAAGCTAACCTGATATCACAAAAGACACTCACAGGTGCGTTGAATTTGTCTTAGGAAAGTTCTACGACCAGTTTCAAGACACCTTCCATTTGAGAAATGTCAGGAAAACAATACCTTTGATGTGGCAACATTAACCATACAACTTGAGCTTGAGCCAGGTTCCAACATAAGTTTCTTTCAGAGAAAAAAATGACATGGCTTATATGTATTTCATACTATCCTTTCAAGACGTTGACAAATATTGTGGGTGAAAATGTTTATGAAAGCATATTTGTGTTTATAGCGTAATTTCAGCGAGATACGGTCTTTGTGGGAATTTTCGCAATAATAGGGACATATCTCTGTTTTGAATAAACTAAAGGGCTATAATTAATTTAAGGCTTACTTTTAATGTTGGAGCACAAAAAATTTTCCTGGAGGAAAAATAATGACAGAAATTTTGAGTGCAGGTGAAAACGTTAGACACAACGCGAAAGCGGATTGGGGTATTGGAAAAATTGTTAAAGTAGAAAGGGGTGGTACGATTAGAGTTGTCTTTGAAGGCAACAGGAAAGTATCCATCGCCAAGGGATCAAAATATCTTTCTAAAATTTCATAGGGCTTGGAGGCCAAATGCTCTGGAGAATAAAGACATAACACCCTCGGAGGGGGTATAAGTACCTTGGTGGTGTAACCATGTATATAATTTCAAAAGAAGTTCTTTATTTTCTTGTTTTTTACGACAGAGTTCCAGTAGTAAGGTACTAAAAGGAAAACCTCAGATAGGTAGTTACTTATGGTTCCGGGCAGGAAGAGCCTCCTTATTGAAGCAATCCGGGAATGGTCTTCCGGTCACTTTACATGCTTATCGGGTGAGGTTCTTACCTATAATCAGGTTGAGCCAACCACCTGCGTGGTATTTATCCAGCAATGTTACAGGTGGTGGTGGAGCATCAAGGATTATCCCATGTGCCAAAGCAATGAATTGAAGTTATAGTGGTATTAATGTTCTTCAGCAGATTTTGCCTGCTCTTGCGAATGTCTTACCAGTGCTATATAGCGATAAATACCGTGGACAAACTTACCAAAAGGCATGGTGATGAAAAGTGCCAGAACAAGACCGAGATGAAAGATCAGCAATGTTCCCATAAAGGATGATTCACGGAAAGCAAGTAACAATAAGCCACTAAGACTGGTGGAAAAAAGCAAGAGGCCAAAGGAGACATCCATGCCAAACGACTTTGAGGTGTCAGGTTCCCGGTCCATTTGTGATTTAAGATACAACATCCCGGCTGTGCCAATGACCATCAGCACGCCGCCAATCGTCCCCAGTATCACCGGCCAACTGAGCAGAGGATAGGGGGCAGGTATATGAAAAACGTGGTCATATATTGCTGCAATAGTTGTAGAGGCTAAACATGCTAGAAAGCCATAGAATATGGCATGGTGCATAGTTCGTCGGATTGTGCTGAATTCATCAACTGGATAGTTGCAACCATGACCGCCGCCTTCAAGATATTTCAGTGTGAGTACATCCCAAACTGCGCCTAAGTTGCCGTGTCGGCTCAGTAATGTCTCAGGCCCTGAGGCCGTTTCCTTCCAAAAATTTCGAACACCCCTCCAGAAAGCGACGACGACAAGAAGTGCCAGAATGGAAAAGGGGACGAGCATTGCTGCATAGGGAATGACTGCATAAAACGAATTCGGACCAGAAAATGTGCCAAAGATGGCATCACTTCCCTTGGTGAGACTGGCGGTACAATATACTGCAGCAAGACTGAGTAGAGTCACCAGCAGTACTGTGACGCCGTTACGCTGAAAGAGACCTGATAAAAATTTTGGTGAAGCAAATTCACTATAGGTTTCAACTCGCAATTCTGCCATCGCCTTAGGGAAATTCAGCCCAAAATCATGTGGCGGGGCATACTGGCAGGCATAATAACAATCCCTGCAGTTGTGACAGAGATTGGCTAAATACTTTAAATCACCACTGGTGAAAGTTCTGCGTAATTCCATAGCTGGAAAAACTGCACAGAAACCTTCACAATATCGACAGGAATTACAGATTGTCATTACCCGGCCTGCTTCTTTTAATGTGTTAGATGACATGATTTGCTGCCTCCTTTCCTGCGAGTCTTCCATAAACTGTCCCAATAGTCATACCGAATCCCGCCATGTAACCTTGGCCGAGTATGTTTCCTGACATTATCTCTCCGGCTGCAAAGATGTTTGTCGCAGGGGTATCATTTTCCATCACAACCTGGGCTTTGTCATTCACCGCCACGCCAAGATAGGTGAAGGTGATTCCTGGCCTGAGCGGGTACCCGTAATAGGGTGGCGTATCGATAGGCCGGGCCCAATGGCTTTTTTGTGGTTCCAACCCTTCAGTCCGGCAGTCATCAAGCTCACCGAGGTCAAAGGTGCCTGGTTTTATCGACTTGTTGAACTCTTCAACTGTTTTCTCAAGTTCGGCAGGATCTAATTCAAGTTTTATTGCCAGTTCACTGACTGAATTGGCTTCCAGGGGAGGAAATACTGACGGCATAAACAGATCGATTGACTTGGAGTCGATGATAGAATAACCGATCTGGTCAGGTTGTTTGGCAACCAACCGGCCCCAGATTGCATATCTCTTTGGCCAGAAATCCTCACCTTCATCGTAAAAACGTTGTGCATTTTTATTAACAACGACCCCAAAAGACACACAGTCAAGACGCGTTACAATTCCACCATCATATTTTGGCGCTCTTGCATCAATTGCAACAGCGTGGCACTGGCGAGGGTCTCCAACTTGTTTGGCGCCATTATCCAACATGACACGAAGCATACGCCCTTTATCATATGGTGAGCCGCGTACTATAAAATTATCAGCAGCCGGGCCCCACTCTTCTTTTAACCATTCAAGATTTGCCTGGAAACCGCCGGACGCGAGTACAACAGATTTTGCTTTTACTGTTTGTGTTTCGTTATTTCGCACAACGATAGCTTCGGAAAATTGGCCATCCTTTATCTGTAAGTCCTGCGCCTCTGTTTCATAGCTGATGACAACACCAAGATTTTTGGCTGTACGATAATAAGAGTTCATTAGAGCCTTACCGCCGCCAAGGAAGAATGCATTGGTCCTGGAAAGGTGCAGTGTTCCTCGCATGGCAGGTTGAAACATGCAGCCGTGGTTTTGCATCCAATCGCCAACGTTGTTCGACTCTCTGATTGTCAAGCGAGCGAGTGGTTCATTGGTTTGGCCACCGGTAACACGAATAAGATCGTCAAAGAATTCATCTTCAGGATATGGGCCTGTCAGAAATTCATTTCCAGTGTTATGCATATAGCGCAAATTTCGAGTGTGCCGGCTATTGCCTCCGCGAGAATGTTCAGGAGATACTTCAAGTACAAGAACGGAAGCCCCCGCTTCTCTTGCTGTCATTGCTGCACAGAGTGCTGCGTTTCCTCCACCAATGACTAATACGTCATAGGTCACTGTAAGGTCAGCGTTGGATTGGTTATTATTGGCCATAATATTTACCTTGAGTTTAATTTTGCTGGCTTTGTAAAATTCCGGTTAATGTCCGTGTCATTGCCGCCGCGGGAAAAGATTTATGGTCGGTTGTTCAAAGTGAAAATTTCCGTAAAGACCAGTTTTTTCGTCTGAATGTTCTTCGTGTTACCATCCCGTCTTTAAGCGAGAGAAAAGAGGATATCCCTTTATTGCTAGAACATCTTTTACAATACCATGCTACAAAACATGGTATCAAGCCTATAGAGCTCCCGGGCCCCTACATCAACAAACTTACCGATTACTCATGGCCTGGAAATGTCCGGCAACTCAAGCATTTTGCCGAACAACTTTTACTGAACAGTAACTTTCAATATTGTACCGCCAGCCTCGATTCACTCTTCAATGAACTCAGCTACATAGTTGATAAAAAAGATGTAAACATTCAGAACGAGAGCCCTGAACAAATAACTGAAAACCTTAAACTCTCTGACCCGCAATCCGAAGCCGAAACCATCCGCAAGGCTTTACTTAAAGCTCAATTTTCTAAGGCCAAAGCTGCAAAAATATTAGGAATCAGTCGCACACCCTATGGCGGAAATTAAAGGAACTCGGTTGATGTAAACTTTCTCCACTACCCCTAACTAAGAACGCTGTCGTCTATAATACCTTTATCAATCAATTGATTCAAAATACCTGTACTCTTCTTTTTGAAAGTATCTCTCAGTAGCCGGACAGCCGGTGTAATCAATTGTCTGCTCGGGCAGATAAGCCATAGTTCAGTAGGGATGGGTTTGAACTCGGACATGAGGCTTAAAATATTTCCTGACAACAAATCAGTGGACATATCTAGGCAGGAATGAGCCTCGTGGCTTTTGTGATTCTCGGTCTTGGGGGCAGGGAGTTATCGCGTCAGCATATAAAAGAAACGGCAAACGTTTTAAATCAGATCAATCCGGACAACATAACAGAACTGAAATACAAAACATGATTCTGTGCTGATTCAACGGGAACTCACCAATTCCAAGACCTGTCTTGATTTCCCATAGACATGTTCTGGGACAAGCTGCGTTGTACAACTACAAATAATGGTTACATTCAATCCTGCATTGTTCTTGAATCGATCTGTAGCTGCAGGGGAAACGAACCGTGCACCAGTCGATATTTTGCAATAACTTCCAGTTAGTAACCACTCTAAAGGAGAGGGCATCATGTACACACTTTATACTATTCCCGGGTCATGTTCTTCAGGCATCACTGTCCTGCTTGAGAAGCTGCAACTTGAATACACACCGGTTAAACGTGAAGACGTACCGAATTATTCTGACATCGTGCCGACCAACCAGGTACCGGCATTGAAATCACCGGATGGTCAGATAATTACAGAAGGCGCTGCAATTGTGCTCTATCTCCTTGAGAAGCACAATTCACCGATGTTACCTGCCGATTTACCCCGGAAAGCAGAATTTCTGCGGTGGTTAATGTTTGATTATGCAACGCTGCATCCTGCCTATGGCAAAATGTTTGCTATTCAGTACAAAACGCAAATGGACGAAAACGAGAAAATCAGAGTGTTAAAACAATTAGCCCCCAGTGTATCCAGTTTATGGGCAATTCTCGATAAAGAATTGGAGAAGAAGAGATTCATCACCGGCGATCAGCCGACTATTGTGGACTACCTGGCAACCATTTACTCGGGTTGGGGAAAGAATTTTCAAGACATCAAAATTACACTAGGAAAGAACGTGGAGAGACTTGTTGAGCAAGTGTCTGCCCTTCCCGAGTTTCAAGCCGGTTATAAAAAAGAAAATATAGAATTTAAAAAGACGGCATAAAAATCTATTCAGGCCTTAGCCCGCATTTCTCATGAACATTGTGTCAATTTTCTGAAAGTGTTTTCATTGTAACAGCTTGCCACCCGTTCGATTTGACGAGAAATTTTACACAATGTTCACCAAAGGCCAGCAGATATGATCACATCTTCCGCGTCGCTA
>CAXMTO010000359.1:0-21400 GCA_964196355.1 uncultured Myxococcota bacterium | reverse complement strand
CGATCCCAAATAGTCCCACAATACTACCACCACGTTCCCATGTCCGTAAAGTACCAAGCACCGCATCCAGGCTCAAATGGGCAAGTTTGGTTTCCGCAATATGCATCGCCTCAGCAATCTGATACCCTCTAACCATTCCGTATCCAATGCCCGCACCGATCACTGCAAGAAATATCGCCCATTGTGTGCTCCATATTGCAGCAACAAGCAGCGACAAAACGGCCACTGGCGAGTGGCGCCGGAATCGATGAAGATTTTATTTCAACGGAATTTGCAATTGTTTTTAAATGGCTAGCCTTGCCAAGGGGCATCTCTTTTGGTTCGGAGAGTAAAGTAGCCATGCCAGGAACTGCGCACGCAATCGATGAAGAGTTCGATAACGGTGATCGAGTCCTATGATGACGGCTGGCTTGAGTATGAGGAAGTGTTCATTGAGCTGCATGCATGAAAAACACCTGTTGCGGATTGTTGTTGGTAAAAACGGTAGTGAATGTTCGGTTTTTTGTAGGAAAAGTTCTTAGCCAGCTTGGTTCGTGATGATTATTGGTATCGTCAGAAGAAGTATTGCTAAAGTTATTTTGAAAGGGTAGTTTGAAGCATTATATCAGATGGTTCTGGTTGTAAAGGGCCATTTTTTAGGAGACCCGAAGAAAGCGGTTACATATCGCTGAGCAGCTTGGCAGCTACCATACTTGGGAAGCAATACTCTGTTTTTTGAGTTATAACTTTTCCCTCGTCAATTAAATCTTTCTCAATATTTCAGGACCTTTAAAGCTCTTTCCTGTAATGTTATGAGACGAAGAAATCACCGGCATTTCAGGCTCCTTGTTATCATCAGCGTTCTTTTCACCGCGCTGATAATCATATTTTACCTGTTTTTCAGGCAGTTCATTTACTGGCAAACTTCAAATCTACTGCTGGAGGAATCAGATCGTTGTTTTTCTCAGATAAAGGATGAGCTGACCCTTGACTTCCAGGCCCCACGTAGAGCTGTTTCACAGACAGTTCATATCTTGAGCAGGACGGAAATTACATCGGCCGCTACTTTAGACGAACGATTGCGTTTTGTGCCCATCTTTCAGGCAGCTTTGCAGGAAGAACCAACAATCTCAGGTTTACAAGTTGGTTATGAATCCGGTGATTATTTTATCGTCAGACTAATTAACGACGTTTACATGCGTATACAATGGTCCATTCCACCAATGGCAGATACCCGAGGGCTATTTGTCGAAGTATCCGGCTTGGTGTCCCATCTTAACCGTAAAAGTAACATCCATACATTCCAACATAAAGACATAATGAGGGGAGCATGAAATTAGGAAAAATAGTAGGGCGGCTGTTTGTGGTTCTTGGCCTGTTGCTCTCCCTGTTGGTTGCCACTGTTGTGGGGTTGATGTTTTTCGGGGTAACCATTGACCTGAGCTTTTTGAAAAGTGGCGTAGAGGCTTCAGCTCAGTCCGCTCTTGAGAGGGAGGTTAAGATAGAAGGCCCGGTGGTTTTTGAATTTTCCACCTGGCCAGCCATTGAGATTAAAGATGTACAGATTGCCAACGTTGATTCCAGCTCAGAGCCGGTGTTCTTCAGTGCGGGACATGCGCGATTGCAGATCGGTTTTTTTCAACTGCTAAAAGGAGAGATCGAGATTGCTGAAATTACCGCTGAAGATGTTGTCTTAAATCTTGAGAGCAATTCTGACGGCCAACCGAATTGGGTGTTTGGCTCAGAAGAGGGTAAAAGCACAGAGCCTAAGCAGCCGGAGGATGAAACAGAGTCAATCTCTACTGAAGAAAGTGAGGCCTTCATCAGTTTCAGGGGTATCGACGATCTGAATCTGAATAATATTGCTGTCAAGTATCATGATGCCTCTCTTGGCAAAACCATGCAGTTCAAACTCAAAAAGATGCAGGGACGTGCAGTTCTTGGTGAGCCAATGATGCTGGATTTTGAGGGAACTGTTCAGAAGCATCTCTATGCCCTGAAATTCAACGGTGATTCTATTGAGCAGCTGCTTTCAAAAGGTGTTCAGCCGTGGCAATTTAAACTGGAAGGAAATGCTGCTGGTAAGCAGGTAGCCGCCGCCGGCGATTTTGTCGTTCGTGAGAATAAACGGCAGGCAAATTTGGGATTCCAAATTGACGATATCGATATCGGAACGATTCTTTCTCACCTTGAGCTTGTTGAGGGCCTCGAAGCGTCAACCGGGTCAATGGGGATTGATCTGACGCTGAAAGGTGATAGTCTGAATGAAATTATTCAGCAATCGTCCATGTCCTTTAAAGTTCGAGACGGACGGTGGAAAATTGCCAGCCCGACGTCAGATGCTTTTATCGATGTTGAGGATCTCACCGGTGATATCCTGGTTGAGGAAGGAAATGCACTAACCATGAAGCTGGCAGGTATGGTTGGCACTTTTCCTGTTAAATTTGTAATTATCGGAGCCCCGCTTGTCGACTATGTCGTTGCTCAGGAGTCAATCCCGCTTAACATAGACACTGAGTTTGCCGACAGTGTTCTGAGTTTTGGTGGTGAGCTGGCACTGCCGATTACGAGTCGTGACCTGAGCTTGTTTTTGAAATTTAGAACCGAGAGCCTTGCTAACCTCAATGATCTTCTCCACCTCGATTTACCGCCTGTTGGGCCGATTACTTTTGCATCGAAATTCCACTTGTCAGATGGAAAATACCAGATGCCTGAGCTTGACATACAGGTTGGTGAGAGTCGCCTTGCAGGGATGATGAGTCTGGATCCATCAAAGGAAATACCCGAAGCGAAAATTGAACTCATCTCAGAGTTGATTCAACTAGATGACTTTTCAGAAATAATGAATGCTCTTTCTGATTCGAAAACAGATGATACTCCTGAAACGGAAGAAACAGTTTCAGAAGATGAACCTGAAATTGAAATATCAGAGCAGCAGCCTGCAGAAGAGAGAAAGAATCTACTCTCCAGAGAGGTGTTAAGGTCCTTTAACGCGGACCTTCTAATAGAAGCAAAGGAGGTGACCTCAGGTGAGGACAGACTGGGTGCAGCATCTCTGAAGGTGAGTGTACAGGACAGCCTTCTGGCAGTTAATCCGCTGAAAGTTGATGTGCCCGGTGGCGGCGTTTATGTGGACTTCGATTATCTGCCTGAAGATGATGGAGTTCAGGTCAATCTGAATGCAGAGATTGAAGAATTTGATATTGGTATAATGGTCAGGCGCGCAAAACCTGAATCTGATATGGGCGGTATGTTCTTCCTTAATGCAGCGTTGCACTCGCAGGCCCCTGATTTAAACACAATGATGGAGCATGCCAAAGGCCATTTCGATTTTGGACTGGTGCCGAAGAATTTTTCCGCAGGAATCATTGACCTGTGGGCGGTTAACCTCATTTCATCAATCATGACTGAAGTCTCCGAAGAAGAACAATCGGAAATTAACTGTGTTGTGGTCCGCTTTGGGATTGAAGACGGGTTGATGGCCGAAAAAGCCATTTACATGGACACCTCAAATATGCATGTAACCGGGAAGGCTGATATCAATTTTATAAACCGCGAATTGGATATCCGGTTGGTCCCGAAAGCAAAAAAGCCTGAATTTTTCAGCCTTGCAGTACCAATCAAGGTTCAAGGGAAATTCGATGATTTTGGGCTTGGAATCGGTACAGCGAGACTGGCTGGTAATGTGATCTCATTTATTACAAGTCCTGTGCACGTACCCCTTCGAAGGATCTTTGCTGATAAAATTCCTGAAGACGGTGTGGAAGCGTGCAGGCAGGCGTGGACGCAGTCAGGAGAAACAAAATAATTCTGGATACACGTTCTATCTGATTGTTGAAGTAGGGTAAGGCTATGAAAACAGTTCAGAGTAAAATGAGTTGAAAAGGAAGCCCACGCAATTCAATACCATCTACATCGGAGCAAAGAGCGGAGCAATCCATACTGATGAACTGGACGATCCAGAATTTGATGCTATGTCCTTTTACATTAAATTTAGCCGGGCCTTATCCGATCTCGCGAGTTGATTTGTTATGCGTTTATTAGCTTTTTTTGCCAAAATAGTGCCGCACCTGCTTTTGGGTCTAATTCATAACCGGAAAAGCCTAAACAGAGCGTATGCCCACACCGACTTAACCTTACCTCATAACTTCTACATCTCTATTCTGTTGCTATAGATCGATGCATGTCAGGATAGTAGCTGGCCGTTGATCAGCGTACAATTTTCAGCCCATTCAGCGTTGAATACTGTCCCCTGCGTCTTTGGATAATTAGTTCCCTTTTTTTTTCAAAACTCACTTCAGCACGAGGTTTAAGGCTTTTCGAAAAGAAAGAATATTGGTTTGAGGAGGTTAATCTTGGACGCTGACAAGGGGGCAAATTTCAATGCTGATTAACATTTTAGGGCCGCCTGGAGCCATCCCCTCTGTCGTTGGAGGGCCCTGAGCCAGAACGTTCAATGGCTGAAGCTAATAGGCTGTTGACCACCGGCGATCCATTTCTTTCTGAGGTAATAGGCCATTACAATGCCCAGGCCGATAATGACCCACCCTTCATAACGGCCCATGTTAACTACCAACGCGAAAGCCACCATCAGAAGTCCCGGTATTGCGAGCATGAGGTAATATGTCTGTGTATAGAAGGCGAACTTGACTGCCGCGGTGAGGCTCAGAAGAAATCCAACGAGTACGGAAATGGCATAGAAAGCAACAATTTTGAGTTCATTTGCGCCAAAACCAAGGGTTATCAGGATTGCCAATCCATGGACCACAAAAATAGATCGATAGTCGATACCATTGGGATTACTCAAGTAGGGAGGCAATGCTTTTGAGCGGACTAGTGTGCGCAGCATGCCACTTCCCGCCACGGCCCCACTGGCAGCCCCCGACAACAGAATACCAACAGAAAACAGTGACAGAGCCTGAGCTCCAAAACTCCCCGGCAACAGTTTGGAACGGGTCCAGAGATTAAATAGTGTGTTCTTGTGGCTCGGTTCCAACTCCAGGATACGGGTAGTGTTAGCGATATCGTAGGTAACAAAGCTGGTGAATAACAGCACCGCGACAACAGTCCCCACCCCCATAGCAATCCTCGCCCACCGCGGCTTGTCTTCTTCGTGGGACAATCCGGCTACGCTGGCCTCAAACCCGGTAAGCAGAGCGAAACCACGTACCGCGCCGAACAATATAACCACGATCATCGCAAATCCGGACAACCCTGAATGGTCGGGGATGTTAATGTCGTGAGCGATGGGCATCAACTCCTTTGCGTTGGGCAGGATCGGGAGAAACACTGTATAGAGAACAAAGCCCATAAATCCGAAGGTCATGAGCGCAAAGATGTACCTCCCTTTATCGCCAAGGCGCATTACCAGAGCTACGGCTGTCCCTACCATCAATGCGATGCCGAGACGATCCACCAGAGCAGTATATCCCCCAAGATCCACGCCAAAGGTGAAACCAAGAGACACCAGCGCGGCAACCGTCGCTGCCATTGTGATCGAGTCGGTGAGTATGAAATCCTGAATCAAGCTGGCTGCAGCCAGCATTGCCGGAGTGACCCCCAGCATCTCGTAAATCAGTCCAGGTCCTCCTTCACCTTTATTAAAGCGGATACCAATAGCGATATAACCCAGTGAGACCGAGACAGCCACAGCGATAACGAACAGCATTGTCGGCACGATCAGCGAATAACCGACTGTCCCCAGGGCACTCTCAATGGCATAGAAGGGGCTGGTTGCGGGATCGGAGACAATCAATCCGATGTAGGCGAAGATAGCGATGAGAAGTGGAAACATACTAAGATTTCCCGCCTTAACAGCGGGATCGGCCTTCAACTCTTGGTCATTACTGTCCACGATGTTTACCATTTTTTTATTCATCGGTTGCTTCATCCGTGACGTGATGAACAGTGACCACCGGACAGGGCGCTTCAGCGATCATCCTCCTGTAGTTTGAGCCGAAAATGATTTCGCCAATGGACGAGCGTACTTTAAAGCCTATTACCATCTCGTCGACCTCATGCTCGATAGCGAAACGAACAAGGTCGACACCCGGGTCACTCCTCCGAACAACGAGATGCACCTCGTAGGGGATGCCTTCCTTATCGAGCTTGGCCTTCAATCTATCCAGACGTGCTTTAGCTTCCACATTGGCTACATTGCCCTCCCGGTCAAGAGAATGTCCGACAATCGAGCTGACAACGTAGAGTTTAGCATCAAACACTTTGGCGTGTTTAATGGCTACCTGGGTCACCTTCTTGGAGGTGAAATAAAGGTTGTAGCCAAGCATTATTATGGGTTGTTTGTCCGTCATATTGACCTTCCAAGTAATGAAAATTGCCTTTTAAAAGCGATCTTTAAAAACAGTCTCCTGATAATAAACAAACCTATGAGAAGAGAAGGCCATATACTATCTTTTTCATCCAACTCAGTCAGAGGTGTTACAGGAGATTCGGATACCCGATTAATTATTTTGGCATTGATTCGAACTTTGAGGACATGGGAAATATCTTGCAAAAAAAATTGTCCGCAAAGGAGGCGAAAATGACTGAAGCCATCCATATACACAAAAAGAAGTTCCAACCGCCAATTTTTCAACTTCTGGTGAAATTTTTTCAAGGTCCATAGATATCTACGCCAACTCTGTTATTTGATGCAACAAGAAAGAGATGTTTCCGGGTAAAAGGAAGGGAGGTACTCGGCAACATCTCCTTCTTTGCATTTCAGGGCTGAGAAAACCTTGCCCAAGAAACCTATCTCTAATCGAGATTGTAGAATGGATTTATATGGTCCCTTTTTGGTTTTACTGGTTTAGCAAACACAACATCTTTTAAGTCGTAGTTAAGAATAAGCCTTTCTGCAGTTTTTCGGCGAACCTCTTTGTCGTTTTTCAGACCACCATCTAGATTCCCGAGGGTGACCACTCCGTCTTTGATGTTCACAGTAGCATGAGGAGCAATATCCACAATTGTAGCGTGGATACTGGCGACTAGGGCTTGTTCTTTGAGGAGTGCAGTCGATTCAGGGGTCGCATCGAATCGACCCTGCTGAATGATCCCTTCTAGGACTCCAACGACATCTTCGACAGTCATGATATCAATACGAAAAACAAGGTCGTAAAGACTGCAATTCCACGTGTCCTTACCGTAAAGACTCATGCCCCATTTGCGCCTCTCATCATCATCTTTTTTCAGTATATATCTGGCCTCTTCTGCTGAAGAGTTTTCACGTTTTATCTCTTCTTTGATACGATCCGCCATGTTGGCAATAATTCTTATCTTTATAGCATGGTCGATCCCCTGGAGAAAAAAATGTCCAGAGAGTCCATGATAGACTATATTGTCCTTCGCCATGTGTTTGAGAAAGGCGGCACGGAAATAGCTCATATAACGTTCCCTGCCGTGATTGAAACGGTCAAGGACCGATGGTGCATCATGGAGAGCTTTGACCAGGCGTATTTCAGGTATAGAGAATTCTTGGCAGGTTTCCAGTAAGATATCTCTGGAAACACATTCATAATCAAGTTTTGCAGCAAGTGCTTCAGCGACTTCCTTACCCCGGCTGTATGATCCTCTTGAAATTGTAATAATAGCCATACTGTGTTCCTTATTAAATTGGTTGACGCGAGAGGTCGTAACTTTTTGAAAAAATATCCAATTTCTTAAAGCAGATCCACCGCTGATAGTTTATAAAATATGCATCTTTCTACAAAAAAATACTCGGTACTATTGTTTACATTTAAAAAAACTTAGAAGCGCATGGAGCGTAGTCAGTGGATGCGGTGGACAACCAGGAATATACAGGTCCACAGGGATTAAGCTGTTCAGGTCACCAGCGACTTCTTCACTACCGAAAAATGGTCCGCCTGAGATAGAACAACAACCACTGGCAATGACTATCTTGGGCGACGGTACAGCGTCATAGGTGTCCATCAGTGCCTTTTTCATATTATTGGAAATTGGTCCGGTGACATGGATTCCGTCAGCATGCCGCGGCGAGGCAACAAAATCAATGCCGAAACGTGACAGGTCAAAAAATGGTGTGTTGAGTACATTAGTATCTGCTTCACACGAGTTGCAACCGCCAGCAGAGACCTGGCGTAACTGCAGTGAACGTCCAAAGAGCTTCTTAAAATGATGTTTGGAGTGTTCAGCAAGATTTGGCAGACTGCCATCAGTGACAAGATCTGCCCGATTTGCAGCACCGAGCTCAAAGTTCTCGCTGAACCGGACAAATGCGCCATTACTAATGGCTTCACAATGGCCACAAAAGGTGCATCGCCCCAGATCGATCATTTTAGCGACGGTATCAATTGCATCCTGCGGGCAGACGCTGGCGCACTGCTCTGCGATGTCGCTACTGCACTCTTTGTTAATGGCGGGCATTCCTCTATATCTATGATAAAGGGCGATCGGCTCCTTAGGATATTTTGAGGTCTTACACCCCTGTTCCATTCTATTCTTGATTATTTTCAGCATACTAAAACCTTCTATGTTTATCAGCGTCGTTTAACCTGATTATTCAGCTGTGTGGATTTTATAGGTCAAATCCGCAATAAGAGAGATTGAAGCTCTTGTTGCAGAGAGGAAAATCTGAGATTTCCTGATTCCGAAGAGACATGGCCAGGCCTGTCCAGTTGTGAAATGAAGGATCTTTGATCTTATATCGCTGCACTTTACCCTGATCGTCAGTAAGAAGACAGTGGGATACCTCCCCCCGCCACCCTTCATTAATAGTGACAACAAAAGAATCTGGACTGAGGTTGTGGTCCTGCATATGCACAGCTGTCACAGAAATTTTAAGGGTCTCATGCTTATCAAGAAGCATACCGACAAGTTTAAGTGAGTGCATGATTTCCTCCCTTCTTACCATGGCGCGGCTATTAACATCGCCATTGGTGACAAGGTTGATACTAGCTGGAAGCTCGGCGTAACATTCCGTCGGAAACGCATTTCTGACATCATACGCTATGCCGCAACCCCTGCCTGCATAGCCGACCAGGCCAAGATCCTTAGCCATCTCATGCTCTACCGTACCGGTGTGTTCGAATCGTGCCTGAACCGTATGGGCAGTAAACAGCAGCTCACAGACATGTTCGATCTCCGGTATGATTTCGTCGAGTTTTTCACGGATAAGCTGGCGTTGCACTTTGTTCATGACATGGGCGATCCCACCGGGCCGGACCAAGCCTTTGCCGAAACGATTACCGCTTAGCACCTGCAACAGATTGAGAAACTCTCCTCTGATTCTGCCAAAATATGCTGCAGGCGGGTTAAAGGCAACGTCTCCGCTCAGTGCGCCAAGATCACCTATATGGTTGGAGATCCTTTCAAGCTCCAGGGCAATGGTACGAACAATACTTGCCCCCTCATCGACCTTAAGACTTGCCAGAGCTTCAAGAGCCTGGCACATGCACAGATTGTGACCGATCGTAGTATCACCGGCAATAGATTCACAGATGATTGGAAACCTTTTTTGAGGCAGAGTCGGCAGCATCTTTTCAATACCCCGATGCTGATACCCCATTTGGATTTCCAGGTGCAGCACTTCTTCTCCTGCACATTGGAAACGAAAATGTCCCGGCTCGATGATACCGGCATGAACAGGCCCCACAGCCACTTCATGGATGGCTTCCCCTTCAACGCTGAAATACGGATAATTTCCAGGGATGTCTCTCTGATAATCGTTGCCAAACACATCTTTTTCCCCGGTGTAGTTCTCATGGTAACGAACCATCTTCAGCCACGGATGGCCGTCGGGTTTAATACCAAATTGTTCAGCAATTTCTCGCTCAAACATGTGAAATTTTTCACTGGTTTTTCCTGTCAGGGATTGGAAGGATTTCCCTACTTGCGTACCAATGATGTACAGCTCACTGTTGCGAACCACTGCAAGCAGCTTGTAATTACCTTCATCTTTGTAGGCAAAAAACTGGACGATGAATCCTTCATTTCTAACGAATTCGGAAAGTGTTGTGAAAAACTGACCATAGGGTACCTGAGGTATAGATGTCCTGGCAATTGCTATGCCGTTTTCTATCTTCAGGAGGTTATCCATGAGTTGTGCCTCCAATTATTTTAATTGAATTGAAAATGGTTGTGTAAACAATATCGGGCATCCATACGCAGAGAGCAACTGAAGCAAGCAAAAGGGCATAGGATGGCAGCAAACGAAGTGTTTTCTCCTCGACCTGCAATTTATCTGTGGTCTCACCGTAGGACATGGACATGAAAATACGACCAATCCCTGCACCAACGAGGGTAAGTGCCAGGAGAAACAAGGCCACGCTGATGTAACGGTGCTTCTGGAAGGCGCCGACGATAATAATGACTTCACTGATGAACATACCAAAGGGCGGCAGGCCGGAAATACCGACAAAGCCGGCAAAAAATGAGACGAAAGTTTTGGGCAGATGATGGATGATTCCACCAATCCGCTGTACCTGTTTTGTGCCAAAACCAAGTAGGATATTACCTGCAGAGAGGAACAGTGACGATTTCAGCAGCGAATGATGGATTATATGGAGGAAGGCACCATAGAGGGCAAATCCTCCAATTCCGACACCAAAGGCTATTATTCCCATATTTTTAATGCTGGAATAGGCGAGCATTCTCTTATAATCCGGCTGACCAATTATAAAGATGGCACCCACCAGCATTGAGACTAGACCAAAACCTATCAATATATTGCCGGAAAAATCTCCGAGTCCGGCAACACTCATCAGTACATGGGTTTTATAGATCCCGAGGAAGGCACAGTTGAGCAGAGCTCCCGAGAGCAGTGCCGATGCAGGACTGGGTGCTTGACTGTGGGCGTCGGGCAGCCATGTGTGCATTGGGGCAAGTCCCATTTTGGTACCAAAGCCGATAACCACAAAGATAAATCCAACCTTCAACCAGAGGGGATCCAGTTGCGAAGCTACGGTATTCAGAGAGGTAAAAGTCATGGGAGCGTTGATATTACCGAGGTCCATGGCCAGGGTGATAAAAAAGTAGCCGAGCAGGGCCAGAGCGATCCCCACCGAACAGATGAGAACATATTTCCAGGTCGCTTCAAGTGCCTCTTTAGAGCGATGGATAAAGATGAGAGGGGCGCTGACCAGGGTCGTTGCCTCGATGGCTATCCACAGTACAATAGGATGGTCGGAAAGCGTGACCATGGACATGGTGCCGAGAAAGAGCAGCATGCAGCAGATGAAAATCGGTTTATTATCCATCTCTGTCTCTTCCATATAGGAAAAAGAGTAGAGAGAAATACAGACAAAGATAAAAGAGGTGACCATGAGAATCAATAAACCTTCAGGAGAGGCGCTGAAATAATTGGAAAAGGCCGGGGTGAGTTTGCCCAGCCAACTCATAACAGTCAGTTGAATATGCAACAGTGCTGTAAGCAAAAGCAGTATCCTGCCTAAAGTTGCCGGTAGCGCGAGTGCCATGAGACCCGTTGCAAGTGGCAGTATAAAAATAAACTCAATCATAGTATCAATCCTTTAAACGTCCAAGTAAAGTGGTATCAGCATCATCGAAGGCGCTGTTAATATTGTGCAGGATGATCCCCATGATCATTACGCCCACAAGGAGATCGAGCAATACTCCGAACTCGACGACATAGAGCGTGTGGCTGCGTTTGGTCAGGGCGGTACCGATAAGGTAGATACCGTTTTCCAGCATTAAATAGCCGATCACCTGCGTTATCGCCTTGCTTCTGGCCATCATCAGGAAAAAGCCCGCAGCCATAGTGGTAATGGCGGTTATCAGCACCATGTCGTGTCCTGCCGGCAGAGAGAGTCGGAGGTGGCTGGTGATGAAGACCGAAAAAACCAAAATTACAAGTCCAACTAAGATCGAGGCGTGATAGCCGATAAAGGGTTCGATCTCCCTTTTAATGGCAATCTTCCTGACGGCCATATAGAGCAGCCCGGGGATAAGCAGACCTTTGATTAAGATCATGATCTGAAAAAAAATGATAGCGCCACTTCCCAGAGATTCATGGCCTTTGAGAAAGAGTGGGGTGAGGGAAACCATTACTCCCTGCAGAGCCATTATTTTGACAAGTGCAATCAGTCTGGTGGACCCTAGCGACAGCAGGACAGAGAGGAGGGTTATCACCAGAATTGACTCGGTAATATTTATCATTGCAAGACTCCCATGGTTAAGATGGCAGCAAAAAAGACCAAGGCAAAAGAGGTGAGGACGAATTGAGGTACCAGGTCCATTTTAAATCGTGCCATTATCGATTCAGTTATGCCGATTGCAGCATAGATGGAGGTGAGAATGGCATAGAAAATCAGTCCGTTTACAGCTCCGCTTGCAAGGGTGAACGGGCATATAATATGCGTTATGAAGGCAGAGTAGAAAAACAGTTTGTAGAACGAGCCAAGTTCAATAAGGGCCAGATCCGGCCCGCTGTGATCGAGGATCATCACCTCATGTATCATGGTCAGTTCCAGATGGGTCGCAGGATCATCAACAGGCACCCGGGAGTTTTCAGTGAGCAGGACCATAAACAGGGCAACGATGACAAAAAGCAACAGTGCACCTGAGGGATTCATCAGGGAAATGTGGTTTTCGCCGGTAAAATATTCGGCGAAACTGAGCGAGCCATTGAGGCGGTAGAACAGTATCAGGATGGTGAAAATGGTTACCTCGGCGAGCGTGGAGAAAAAGACCTCCCTGGCAGCCCCCATACCCTCAAAAGGGGAGGCTGTGTCCAGCGCAGCGATCACGGTGAAAAACCGCCCCATGCCCATGATGTAGAAGAGGACAATGACATCGCCGTGAAAGGAAAAGAGCGGTGTACTGCCAGCAAATGGGAAAAATAGCAGGACAATGAGGGCCGTCGCAAAAGAGACGGTTGGTCCAAGTTTAAAAACAAAACTGGTGCTGGTGCTGTAGACCGAACCTTTGCGCAGCAGTTTCATTAAGGTGAAATATTTAATAAAAAGTGGCGGCCCCTGTTTCCCAGCAAAAAATGCCTTCACTTTTAGGATGATACCTGGGAAAAGGGGTGGTGTCAGTATCGCGATGGCGAGTGTTATATATGTTTCCATTTAGAGCCTCATATAAAGAGCAGCAAAACGATGATAGTCACAATGATATAGCCAATATACAGCTGGATATGTCCATGTTGTATCCAGCGCAATTTTGCCAGCAGATAGAGAACTGGGCTGACTATACGGTCCATCAGCGTTGTTTCAGCAATATCGTCCACCCTGGTTTTATAGGTGGTACGACCAGGAAATATCCTGCTGATGCCGGAATAGTTGGCCCTGATGTGCACGAAGGGGCGAAAAAAATCGACGATACTCATCGCATAGGATGTGCCGGTATACTGCATTTTTACAGTTGGCTGGGCGAAGCCACAGCCCCAGGTCGGCCCCTCAGTAATTTCTTTTTTAAGGTAGAAAATTTTCCGAAGCAACACACTCAGGACAAAGACACCGAGGAACAAACGGGAGGCAAAGGCTAAATTGCCGGCAACCATGGTTAGCTCATCCATACCGACCAGGTGAAGAGTTTTTATGCTTTTGAGTCCCTGGAATACTGCCATTATAAAGGGCTCGGGGAAAACTCCGATAACCACGCAGGCGGCTGCCAAAACAATCATCGGCAGGGTCATGGTGAAACCTGGTTCAAATGCGTCTGCTGCCTTTTCGGTTCGGGGTTCACCAAGAAATACCACACCAACAACTTTTGAAAAACAGGCTGCAGCCAATCCACCAATAATAGCTAAAGAGAGGATCGCCAACATTGTAAAGATAAAGGAAGAGCCACCCAGGGTGAGACCATGAAAGGCTCCGTAGTAGATTAAAAACTCACTGACAAAGCCATTGAATGGAGGCAGGCCGGAGATGGATACGGAACCAATCAAAAATGTCTTCCCAGTGGTAGGCATTTTTTTCATAAGGCCGCCCAGCTGATCAATGTGCCTGATCCCCGTCTTTTGCAGTACCGCTCCTGCACCAAGAAATAACAGGGATTTGAAGATGGAATGATTGAGAACATGCAGCAGGCCACCGGCGAATCCAAAACTGGCCATCACCATGTTCTCTGAGGCTATGCCAATCATGCCGATTCCGATGCCAATGAGGATGATACCGATGTTTTCAACGCTGTGGTATGCGAGCAGCTTTTTGAGATCGTGTTTGCCAAGGGCGTACACTACCCCGAGTATCCCGGATATGATACCGAGGGTGAGCACTGCCTCACCAAAGATAAGCTCGGTTACCCTCAGGTTGGCATAGAGACGAACGATACCGTAGATGCCCATCTTGATCATAACACCTGACATAATAGCAGAGATATTGCTCGGTGCTGCCGGGTGGGCATGGGGCAGCCACATGTGCAGGGGGAAGATACCGGCTTTTGAGCCAAAACCTACAAGCGCAAGGAAAAAGACGATGATTTTGATATTCCCGGGCATGTCAGCAAAAGAGAGAAAATCGAATGTCTCTGTATAGCTGTACGCGAGGGAAAAGGCAGCAAAAATGAACATGGCCCCGACGTGGGTGAATATAAAGTACATGTATCCAGCTCTTCGTGTGGCCTTTTTGTGATAGTCGTGCATGACGAGAAAAAAAGAGGAGAGAGACATAAGCTCCCAGGCCAGGGCAAAGCTGATGATATTATTGGCGGTGGCTACCAGGGCCATTGAAATGATGAGTAGGGAGAGGAAAAAATAGTTTACCGCGACCCGACCCCGCTGGGCAGCGTTATCCATATAGTGAAAGCTGTAGAAGACGGCGAGGGGACAGACCGTAAATATAGTAATGAGAAAAAAGGATGAAAGTGAATCCAGGCTAAAAGAGAGTGTGAAAAGGTGAAGCCATGTTGTGGAAAAGGTGACAAGTGTTCCGTCTTGTAGTGGCGCCTTTATTGCGTATAAACCGATGAAGCTGCCGGCGACAGTGAGAGCGATATATCCAGCTTTCATCAGGCGGAATTGTCGGTAAGCCAACAAGGCAAAAAGTCCACCGGCTGATAAAACGGTAAGTGAAAGTAAAAAAGTATCCATCTGTCCTCATTTTTCGGGGTGAGTATGTTTCGTTAATCACTATGATGAAGGTTGTGTGGCCATGGTGTTCAGTTGTTTCAACATACTGTGGTCATTGTGCCTCCAAGTCAGTTGGGGTGTTAATTCTTTATATTTGTATGGGCGGTACGGATGGTGAGGCAGGTTGCCTGGAGAATATGGACTTGCCACTTTGGAGAGATTCTGCTCACCAATGGAGTGTAATACATTAGCTTTAATTGTGTCCTGCTTGTTCAAAAGTGAAGCCAAACCAAAGGTCATCTTCTCCCGACTGCGATGCTGGAATGATTTCTTGAAAATTTCCGATCCTACTCTTGAGATAGACGAGCCAATTAAGTGCATCCAGTCTTGATACGAAAGGACCTATCTCGGTCAAGGTTCCATCCTGTCCATGATATTGGTACAGATAAGCCTTTATCTCTTCCGGTTCCTTGGTAACGCCAATGAGTATTTTCACTTGCCACCTTTCTGCGAAGTTTGAGTAATAAGATTTCACAGCAAAATAGATGCCAATTCATTCTGACCATCTTCCTATTTCTCTATCCTACTAGAAACACAACATAAAAAATAACAAAGGAAGTGCTGATAAATGGCGTGAGGAGGATACACATTATGGAAACAAGAATAACAGTGTATTGCTGGAAGAGTTGTGGGGCACTATGCCCCAAATGCGAAGAAGATATCTGGAAATTCTCAGGTGAAAAACTAAAAATGGTAGAGGCAATCGATGATGTTTGGCGGTGATTCCTGGCTGGACTGTAGGTGTGAAGGACTGAGCGGGCAGATCTGGGGTATTTTGCCCCAGGAAGGCAAAATGCCCCAGTCACAATTCCAACCCGGTGAGCAGAAAGAAAGCAGGGAAAGGAACCAACGAAACAAATTCGGATGGAGCTAGGGTCAGGGACAAAGCAATCGAATTTTTTAAAATCATTGCTCGTCATAGAGCTGCAATTTACGGTAAAGAGTTTTCCGGTCAACCTGAAGGATGCGGGCTGCTAATGTTCTGTTGCCACCGGTTCTTTTAAGAACATGTCTAATGTATCGCCGTTCCATCTCCTCCATGGATATCAGTTCCATGGGGTCCTCGGCTCCCAGGAGGATATAGTTATTTCTGAAAAGGCGGATTTTCTCGGGGAGATCATCTGGCACGATTTTTTCAAAATGGGTAAGGGCCACAGCATGTTCTATTGCGTTGCGGAGTTCCCGAACGTTTCCTGGCCAGGGGTATTCAAGCAGTTTTTCTGCAGTGGCATCGGAAAGGCCGGTTATAGCTTTATTCTGTCTTGAGGAAAAATGTTCAATGAATTTATCTGCCAGCAGGAGAATATCGGTGCCCCTGGAGCGCAGTGGGGGCATCTCTATGTTAATCACGTTGAGTCTGTAATAGAGATCTTCCCTGAAAAGACCTTCTTCAACGGCGGATTCAAGGTCTCGATTGGTGGCGGCAATTATTCGCACATCAAAGGGACGTTCGGTTGTTCCTCCAATAGGCCTGACGAGGCGTTCCTCAAGTGCTCTAAGAAGTTTGGGTTGCAGTTCCAGCGGAATTTCTCCCACCTCATCCAGGAACAGGGTGCCTCCATCGGCTTCAAGAAACAGCCCCTTTCTATGGTCTTTTGCATCTGTAAAGGCGCCTTTCTTATGACCAAACAACTCACTTTCTAAGAGCTGGCTGGGCATGGCTGCACAGTTTATGGTTGTAAGTGACCGTTCTTTTCGACGGCTGTGCATATGTACTGCTTTAGCGGTGATCTCCTTACCTGAACCACTTTCACCCGTTATTAAAAGAGATGCTTCAGAATCTGCAATGCGGCTCAATTTTGAGAACAGCTCCTCCATTGCTGGGCTTTCACCGATCAGATTGTTAAAATTCAGTGGGTGTTTAACTGCATCTCGAAGCTTTTTAACGGTATCCTGCAGATTTCTATATCGCACAGCTCGGTCCAGCGAGAGGGCCAGTATGTCGAGATCAAGCGGCTTGGTTACAAAGTCGTAGGCACCGGCCCGAATAGCAGCAATTGCAGTGTCCATACTGCCAAAAGCAGTCATGATTATCACAGGTATATGCGGTTGGTTGGCAGCTATGCTATTGCAGATCTCAAGGCCATTTTTATCGGGCAGATGGATATCGGCAAGAACGACATCTGTCAATTGAGATTGAACTGCAGCAAGTCCCTCCTGGCCGGAGGTGAATGTTGAAACAGTATAGCCCCGGCGGTTTAGACCCACAGACAACAAATTGCACATGTCCAGGTCATCTTCAATAACAAGAATTTTTCCTGTCATTTTTTCTGCTCCTTCACAGGGAGATAAACTGAAAAACATGCCCCACTCAAAACATTGCTTTCGATATCAATCCAACCACCATTTTCTTCAATAATTCCATGAGCAATTGACAGACCAAGCCCGGTACCAGTGCCTATTGTTTTGGTGGTGAAAAAGGGGGTAAAGATATGTTCAATGTTTTCTTTACAAATCCCCTCGCCCTCATCTTGTATTCGTACTTTCAAATATTTGTTTTTGATTCGATCTTCAGAAGAGCTTGACAGCATTTCATTGGAGAGACTGACATCCGCTTTTCCACCATCGGGCATGGCCTGAATGGCATTCATGAACAGGTTGACGAGAACCTGTTGAAGTTGGGAGAAATCAGCATGGAGAATAACTTCTGTATCCTCTTTTTTGCTTAGAAAAAAGGATACGCGCTGTTTAGCCGCCATAGGATAGAGCAGTTGGAACACCTGTTTAATATGAAAGGTAATATCTTCTGCGGATTTTTTCTGCTTAGGGCGGCGTGTGAAATCCAGAAGCTGTCTGATTATAACAGTCATCCTTTCTGCCTGGCTTTTAATAATCCCAGCACAATCTTTGATATCCTCCATTTGCAAGTTTTCGTTAATGATCATTTTCGCCCTGCCATCAACGACGTTCAGAGGTGTTCCTAGTTCATGAGCAATTTCTGCTGAAAGAACACCAAAAGATGAGAGACGTTCTGTATGACGGAGTTGTTCGAGGGTTTTTAAGCGTGCATTATATTCAAAATTGATCTTTTCTTTGGCAATAAGCAGGCGAGAGCACATGTCATTCATGGTTTCTGCCATTTCCGCCAATTCATCGTTTCCGATAATGGCGTTATTAAGACTGAGATCTCCCTGGCCAATTCTTTTCGCCTGGGCCATGAGACTGTTGAGTGGAAGACGTATTTTTCGATCGATAAAAAAGTAAAGAATCAATCCGCATACGAGCGCGAGAAGGGTAGTGATAGTGAGTGCCCGACTCAGCATCCTTGCAGAAAATTCTTTGAAAAAAAGTAGCGTCTGGCTCAACTCAAGAGCGCCTTTTCTTGTGATCCCTACGTCTACCGGCACGTAGGTATACCGGAGTAAAGAACCATCCTTTTCCGACAGCTTCAAAGAGACACTTTCCCCGAGAAGAACTTTATCCAGCCGCTCTTTTTCAGTGGCGGTTCCGGTAAAATTCTCACGCAGGATATCTAGCCATACCCAGCGAATTTTTATAGTTCCGGATTCGCTGGCATCATGAATAAGTTCAAGAGCTTTTGCTTCGCCACTTTCTCTCCATATGTTTGAAATCATGCCGGAAATACTCTTGCCATCTTGGATCGCATTGATGATCATATCGGATTCATATTGCTCTATTTCAACTTGAAAACTGAGATATTCATCAATCCCAATCAGGACGATCATCCCAAGTAAAAGATATCCATAAAGGTGGTAGAAAAGTTTCATGGTTTTTTCAATGTTATTGATGGCACCAGACAGTAATCTTCATTTTTGTACCAGTGGTAACGGAAAACGTGCAAGAGATCCATATCCGGCAGATTGTAATCAACAAGTGCCTGTCTATAAAGAAAATAATGGGTTGTATGGAATGAGTAAAAATACATTCCTCAGTTTCTTGTTTTTTATGACTGGTTTTCAGGAGTAAGGCACTAAATGATAAAAAGAAATTTTACGCACACCATTAAAACACCAGTATACAGGACTGTCATACCAAGCCCGGCCCGCATATAATCCTTAGTCCGATATCCGCCGGGTCGCATGATCAGGGCGTTGACCTGGTGTGTCGGCAAAATAAAGGTATTGGATGCAGATACTGCCACAACCAATGCCGCTACTATCGGATCGGTGCCAACGGCGGCAGCCATATTCATGGCGAGAGGAACCATCAGAACGACTGCCCCTACGTTCGAGGCTACCAGAGAGAAAAAAGCGGTGAGAAGAGAGATCACCAGCAGAAGAAGCAACGGGCTCGGGTCGCCGACAGCAGACAGTACCTTGGTAGCAATATACGCAGCAGTCCCCGTCGTTTCAAAGGCTGTGCCTAACGGAATAAGGCCAGAAAGCAGGAACACCGTCCTCCAGTCCACCGCTTCATAGGCCCGGTCTGCGGGGATAATTTTGGAAAGGATCATTCCCAAAGCCCCGGTAAGCAGGGCAATGGAGAGCTTGACCTCAAAACCAAGTGCCAGGATCAGGGCCATAAACAGGAAAAATAAAGCACAGCGGGTTCGTTCCGGTTTCAGTTCCTCACCCTGTATATCATCAATAAGGGCGATATCCATCTGATCAGCCAGTAACTGGAACTGTTTCCAACGACCTTGCATAAGGATGGTATCACCCTGTTGCAGCTCGGTCACATTGATTTCATCCATAATGATTGCATCGCCCCGGACAATTGCCAGGGGATTGACCTGATAGAGGCTTCGAAACTGCAATTCTTCCATGCTGTGCTGGCTGAGATTGGAATGCGGAATGACAACTCCTTCAATAACACCCGATTCGTCTGGAAAATTCTCCTCGGCGAACACCTGATGCTCGGGTTTGATAACCCATCCCTGCTCTTCTGATATTCGTTGAATGTTTATCTCGGAACTTATAACCCAGAGAGAATCACCTGCGTCGATAACCGAATCCTTGGTGGGGGCGAATTCTTTCTGGTACCCATCATTTTTTGCTATACCTATCACGGTAACGTGATATTTTGGCCGAATCTCTAACTCACCGAGGGTTTGGTTGGGATAGAAGGCAGGAACTCCCAACTCGTAGCTTTGCCCCACTTCAGCACCATAGATTTCTTGTAGCCGTTTATCCATACAATCATCATCCAGACTGCAGACGTCCTCCGGCAGGAGTCGTTTTCCTAAAACAATAAAATATAAGATTCCGGTGATCAACAGCGCTATACCGATGGGAGTCACAGTAAACAGTTTAAGCGGTTCAAATAGTTGGCCATGTACTGCCACCTGATTATTCTGCCACCAACCTTCCATGAGATCGTTGAGCATGATTAACGGGCTGGAACCGACCAGGGTGAGACAGCCTCCGATTATGGCACAGAAGCCCATGGGCATCAGAATTTTACTGGCAGAAAAATTGAGCTGCCTGCTGATGCGCATGGTAGCTGGCATGAACAAGGCTGCGGCACCTATATTCTGCATAAAACTTGAAATGAAAGCAACGGTAAGTGAAATAACAGCCAGTATCCTGTTTTCACTGCGTCCTGCAAATTTAATTATCTGGGCTGCAACCACATTCATGATGCCTGTTTTGTTAAGTCCGGCTCCAATTATCATAACCGCGATTATCGACACAACAGCATTTGAGCTGAGCCCTGCTACGGCCTGCTCGGCTGAGAGGACCCCAGTCAGGGGCAGAAGGACCATCATCAGCAATCCGACGAGATCTACCCGGAGCAAGTCTGTGACAAACAGGAAAATAGCAAGACCGAGTAAACAGAAAACGATTGTCATATCTGTTGTGATCACCATTGGGTCCATAAGACTCCTCCGTTAACAAGTAAATGCAGTTTGTTCACACAATGAGGCAAAGTAAAATCTCAATTTCTATTACTACACTGCTGTCGTTTTCAGAAATCACCTTACTATACTATTTAATTAAATTATTCAACAGCTGTATCTGTCGTCCGTTAAAGTATTGATGATTCTTGCACCCTTCAATCGCATCATTGACCAGGCAGCTACTGGAAACGTGCCAGAATTCAGGTAAAAGTATAACCGGAAAGTGTACCGATTCAATCGGCTGACAGGCAGCATGTCGATGAACAACAGTAATTTGCTTACTGCGCGTACATTGCCCTTGGTCGCTGCCGTGCCGACAAAACCAATTGCCGCATCTTGCCCTATCATTGTCACTATTTGCCCGGAGAAAAACATCAGCACAAAGTAGAAGAGCGGGGAACTGAGCATCTGCCGCTGCACTTCGTCTAGGAGCTTGTCCGAGAATGCATTTCTCCCCAACTCTTCGTTATTATCTAAAAAATAATGCTCGTCATATCAACTATATGTCTGTGCTTATTTTTTATAAATGCCTCGATTTGAGAAGAACTGCTTATTCTCGGACAGGCTCCTAG
>CAXMTO010000358.1:0-32676 GCA_964196355.1 uncultured Myxococcota bacterium | reverse complement strand
AAAAACTTTAAAATACCAAAAATTTTCCGAACAAAGAAAGAAGCATCTCCTCCTTTTGCAGAAGGGGCTGATGGAGGCCGACACACTTGACCAGTCAGAAAGGAATTATCTAAGTGAAATCTGCCGGCAGATAACGAGGCTCGATAAACAATTTTTCAATACCAAACTGTTTTTCCTGCTGTACCAAGATCGGCACCAGCTCTTTCACGGGAACCTGCTTCGCGAGTGCCGCAACAGGTCTCTTGGTGGTCTATATTTCAGGTTCCTGGATAGCCTGGAATTGAAAAAGGCAGGGTGATCAGATCGGGCTCGCCTGTGGAGAGCCATCTCCCCTGAATGCTTTCTGTCCATCCATAAACGCCTTGACTCCTGCAGCCTGTCCCTTGTAGCGCAATCGGTTCTCGCTGCTTAAACTGATATACGCCTTCAATCTGTAATTACGGTACATCCTGAGAGGATTATATTTATCCGAACAGAGAGAATGCTTGTCCAGGTAGTAGCAGCGGGACCAGCCAAAATGGTAGCTTTTCATGAAGATTAAAGACTGATTTCCGCCGGAGGAGCTGTCTCCCAGGTGATCTATCAAGAGTTCAGGACAGAGCTTTATTACATATCCTTTTTGCCGGGTTCGATAGCAGAGATCAGTCTCCTCTGAGTAGAGGAAAATGTTTTCATCAAAGAAACCAACGTGTTCCATCTTATGTAGATCAAAGAGCATGGCGGCGCCGGAAACAGCCTCTGTTGATACGGGCCGACTGCTGGTGACGGCATCTCTTTTTAGAACCGGTGCCCAGATTGCCGTATTGTCCTGATCGTCTATCGCTAGGGACAGCAACTGAGAGACTTTCTCTTTTGAAATAATCAGATCTGGGTTGAGAAGGAGCGCAAAACGGCTTTCACAGAGTTTCAATCCCTCATTTGCCGCTCTCCCGTATCCAATGTTGTTCTCCAGTTGAAGTATATGATGGTTGGGGAAAGCCTGGAGAAGAGACTGCCCGCTCCCATCGCTGCTGGCGTTGTCCACAATGATAACCTTAAAAAGAGTATTCTCCAGAAACTCTTTCCAGTTTGAGAGGAAGAGTGCAGCACTGTTATATGAAACACTGATGATGGTTAATTCTGTCGACATGGTGTAATTATCACTGTTAGAAGACACTCACCCTTCTCTGCCGGAATTCTGCAGGATTACAGAAAACAAAAACATGAGAATTTTTCAAGATATGGTACTTTTATCTGAAATCAATCGATAATAAAAGACCATTTTTTAGTACCTTACTCCTGAACTTCTGTAGTAAATAACAAGAAACCGAGGAATGTCTTTTGAAATTATGTTGTTAGAATATCACCATAGTACTTATACCCCCTTGTGGGGTGTTGGGTAATTTAAAGATGACTCCAGATAAAAAAACAGTTTCAGAGAGTTATTACCATGCCGCCAGGCCAGAGCTGCTGAAATTTGTCCAGAAAAACGACATACAAGTTCTTGATATTGGGTGTGGAAGTGGCAATTTCGGAGATTTGATCACTCAGGAGAGAAATGCCAGGGTCTGGGGTATTGAGATAGAAGAGGAGATTGCGGAGCTTGCCAGAGAGAAACTCCACAAGGTGTTATGCGGCAATGCCGAAGAAGTCATAAACACGCTCCCTGATAATTTTTTTGACCTCATCTGCTTCAATGACTCACTGGAGCATCTCTTCTGGCCGGAAAAGATACTTGAGAAATGTAAAGCAAAGCTCAAACTTGATGGAGAAATTTTATGCAGTCTGCCGAACATGAGATATTTCAGGGTAATGTACGATCTTGTTTTTAGAAAAAAATGGGAATACGAGGAGGCAGGCATTCTCGATAAAACCCATGTACGATTCTATACTGTTGACAGCATAAAAAACCTTTTCCACCGCTGCGGGTATGAAATCATACTGCTGGAGGGAAATCAGGCTGGCAGCAAAACAAAGACAAAGAGTTGGCGATTTAAAATTTTCCAGCTTGTAACCTTAGGCAACGCTGCAGATATGCGTCATGGCCAGTTTCATATTAAAGCCAGGGTTGCCAGTAATATTTGAATGTCACATCCCGTCGAACCTGGTTAGTACCTTACTCCATAAAACCAGCCATAAAAAACAAGAAATTTGGAGAGTGTATTGAAATTAGGAACTTAGTGTAATCACCAAGGCACTTATACCCGGCAACCGGGTACTGAAAAGAGTGCAGGGATTTTTACCGTTAACCGGTGTTAGTCTTGTGAGACCTGATGATTCGTTTCGGATCTTGCTGTACCTGAACATCTTGCAATAACAAATAATAATTTATGACTCTATTTTCTTCTGCATTCATCTTCGTTGGCAGTGTTTGTTTTTCACTTGGTTTGTTCCATCTGCTTATATTTTTACGCAGAGGAGATCTTAAGATTGATCTTATCTTTTCCTGTATGGCTTTTGCTATCGCCCTCTCTTCGTATCTTGAGATATTGGCTTTCAAGACCGGTTCACTGCCGGAACATGTTTTCCTGTTCAAGGGCACGCTGGCGGTTCAGTGCATTCTCTGGACCTGCTTTGGCTGGTTTGTCCACTACTTTACAAAGTCTCAGAGACTCTGGCCTCCTATCGTCATCACAGTTCTCTACGGCCTGGTTCAGGTAGGCAATATATTTTCGCCAGGGAGTATCCTGTTCCGTGAAATTAAGGAGTTACATACAATTTCAATGCAATCGGGAGAGATTTTGTTTTTGGCTAACGGCCCGGCCAATTCATTCAGAATCATCGGTGATACTGCCTGGATCATACTTCTCATTTATACAGCCAGTGCCTTTATTCGTTTTGGTAAAAAAGGAAATCCCAGAAAAGCCATTGTCTTCGGCATAACGATTTTTCTCTGTCTTGGTCTCGGATACCTGCATGGAACCTTGATTGACTTTGGTATTGCAGATCCTCCATACCTTGGCAGCTTTCTCTTTCTGCCACTCTCTCTGGTCATCAGTCATTCACTGGCGGGTGATGTTGCAAAAGCATCTCTTTTAACAGAGGAACTCAAGGTGGCAGAGTCACGCTGGCGCAATTTACTTGAAAGCGTTCATCTCCTGGTTGTGGGCATCGATCGAGATAAAAATATTTTTTATGCTAACCCCTTTTTCCTGCGTTTGACAGGCTATGAGACGAGTGAGATTCTTAATCATCCCTTTTGTAAGATCGTCCGGACAGAGGATTGTGAGGCAGTGACAGGCAGGCTGGAAACTGTTCTCAGTGGAAAAGACCTTATTGCGCCAGAACGCGCGCTGCCTATTCTCACCAAATTGGGTGAACACAGAGAAATAATATGGTCTAGCGCCATGATATCAAACGATAAAAATTCATCCCCAAAAATACTCAGCATCGGTAAGGATATCACGGATCAGATACAGGCTGAAACTGACAGGGATAGAGCTATACAGAACCTTGAAGAGTTGAAGGTAAAGCTGGAGAATGAAAATATCTCTCTTAGGGAAGTTATTCAGATGGACCATGGTTTTAAAGAGATTATTGGAAAAAGCAACGGTCTTCTCTATGTTTTGGCCAAGATCCAGCAGGTAGCTACAACTGACACAACAGTTCTAGTTCTTGGAGAAACAGGCACCGGCAAAGAGTTGGTAGCCAGAGCGGTTCACAGAGAAAGTAACCGTCATAATAAACCCTTTATTCGTGTCAACTGCGCGGCTATTCCATCAGACTTGTTTGAAAGTGAACTGTTTGGCCACGAGCCCGGATCTTTTACCAATGCGATAAACCTTCACCGGGGGAAGTTTGAACTTGCCGACGGGGGAACTATTTTTCTTGATGAAGTCAGTGAAATGCCCCTTGAAAGTCAGGCGAAATTGCTCACAGTGCTGCAGGAAAATGAGCTGGAACGAGTAGGCGGGGCACAGACTATACCGATCGACGTTCGGGTAATTTCCGCAACAAACCGCGATCTGGGAGCTGAAGTTGCCGAGGGCCGTTTCCGTGCCGATCTCTACTATCGGCTCAATGTTTATCCCATTACCCTCCCGCCTCTGCGCGACAGGAGGGAAGATATCCCTCTGCTGGTTGCCCACTTCATATCTGTATTTAATAAGAAATTTGGCAAAAATGTTGCGGAAGTCTCACCTCTTGTCATGGATGCTCTGGAAAATTATGATTGGCCGGGAAATATTCGTGAGCTTCAGAATGTACTTGAAAGGGCTATAATCACCAATTCAGGATCGAATTTCAATCTTCCGGATGGAATCAGTCAGTATCAAAACAGCAAGAGCAACAGCTCTGTAACAGAGCCCCAACTCCGTCCCCTTGCAGAAGTAGAGAAGAATCATATTCTTGGTGTTCTTCAACAAACTGACTGGCAGATAAGCGGATTAAAGGGCGCTGCATCTATCCTGGACATAAACCCCTCAACGCTTCGTTCGCGGATCAAAAAACTGGGACTGAAAAAGTCCTGATATTCTATCCACTTGTTTATGTGTCCCTGGTCACAGTTGCATATTTTATAGTGAACTCCAGAACTGGGATTTGAATGATCACGGATCCATATATCTTGGGCCATTGTGGGTGTTAAAAACATTTCTAGCATTTTTTCTGACTAAGCATCAATGGGGAAGCAATTGAAACAATAAAGTTTTACCCTTTTCTGAGAGATGTAAAGATTTGTGCCACGATTGACGTCCTGCTTTCTATCCTTTTTGCTGATCAGCGTGAAACTTCAGTAAATAATAGTTTTTTGTTGCATAGCGGGATGGTTTTCCTGATGTAGTCCGGGTTAAGGAATTGCGTGGGACCAGTTCTATAATACAGTCAATCCCGAGCTCCAGGCGGATCTTTCGGCTTATTCTGTTTACCAGGTCTATACGTTTCTGTTGCACTTTTTCCCGACATTCGACCATAACAACAGCTAGTTCCTCTCCATGGGAATTTGGGATGAAAAAAGCCATCGCGTCCCCTGTTCTTATTTCAGCCTGGGTCTCTGCCAGATACTCAATGTCCTGGGGCCAGATGTTACGGCCATTTATGATGATCATATCTTTTGAGCGTCCGGTGATGAAAATGTCAGAACCTGCCTGGTAGGCTATATCTCCAGTATTGAGCCAACCTTCTTCAGAGATAGCTTCCCGGGTGGCTTTAAAGTCCCCAAAGTAGCCTGACATGACACTTGGCCCGCGCAGATAAAGGGTGCCGCATTGTCTCTCTGGAAGAATTCGTCCCTCTGTATCCCTGATCTCCGATTCGTAATCAGGCAGCAAAGCACCACAATTCACAAAGGTAGTTAACCGGTAACTTTGTTTATTCATAAGAGGATTGATCGACACTGCTTTTCGATGTTCAGCAAGTTGATCGGCATCAATATGATCGACCTGCAGACCCTTTCCAAGACGTCCGAAACAAACGGCCAAAGAGCACTCAGCCATTCCATAACAAGCCAGGAAAGAACGGGGATCAAAATTGCTCTTTACAAGCTTTTTGGCAAAATACTCCAGTGTCTCAGGACGAATCACTTCGGCACCGACGCCGGCCACTCGCCAATTACTTAGATCATAAGAATCAGCATCACCGTCACGGAGGCGGCGGGCTGCCAAATCGTAGCCAAACGGAGGGCTGAAAGAAATGGTACCCCGATTATCGGACAGGAGCTTCAGCCATAAACGGGGACGCATTGCAAAATCTCTTGTACGTAAATAATCGACTGAAATCTGGCACGCCATCGGTACCAGAAGCAAGCCTACTAAACCCATATCATGGAAAAATGGAAGCCAGGATACCGCACGATCTCCTGTTCGGACGTTGACACCATTTTGTATTATCACCGACAGATTATGTAACAATGTTTTCTGGTTTATCATGACGCCCTGTGGAAATCTGGTACTGCCAGAGGTATACTGCAGATAAGCCAGGTCTGTCTCCTTTTGAGACTGTAACTGTTTAGCGGATTCCGGGAGGTTATCAAATACCTGTGGATTTCCCAGGAACTTGATATTTATTTCTTCAGCAGCCTCCGTTAAGAATGGTAAGAAATCATCGGTGGCCACCGCAAGCTTAGCCTTGCAGCTGGAAAGTAAGCGTTTAAGGTTCTGGATATATTCATTCCGCCCGCTTAGTTGTATAACTGCCGGCAGGGGGACTGGTGTAAGGCCGGCGTATTGGCAAGCGAAGAAAAAGCGGATGAAATCCGGATGTGTATCTGCCACAAGCGCTACTCGTGAACCACGGGCCAGCCTCAGGCTGATCAACTTACGAGCCAGAGTTCGTGCCTCACAACGCAGGGTGGTGTATGAAAAAACACGGTACAGGTCACCACACCTGGTATAAAAATTGTATCCGGTCTCTCCCTTGGCAGCATAATCTAATGCTTCGGTAAGGGTTGAGAAGTTTCCAAGTTGCAATGGCAAACTATGAGAGTTTGGTGTAGCATTCATTAGGTCTAATACCTCCGAGGATAAAATTTATCCAGCAACAAAGAGTTAGGGCAATAAGGTCATTTATGGAAAGGCACTAGGAGCCTGTCCGAGAATAGACATTTTGTTCAAAAACGAGGCATTTTCAAAAAACACACGCAGTCATATATTTGATATTACGAGTATTGTTTTTTGAAAAAAACGAAGAGTTTGGGCAAAATTGCATTCTCGGACAAGCTCCTAGTTGATGTCTGTATCCACTACTACCTCTGTTAGTGACGAATTTCTCATGGTCACAAAGTAATACTGATATTGCATTAATACTTATCTCTGGACGACATTTTTGTTGGCACTTAGCGACACCAGTGGAGCCGGTTTATTTATAGATGGAAAAGTGCGGCAGGGCTGGGCTATCGGCGCTGTGAAATGATTGTAAAGTGGAGGAACATACTCGGAAAAGAGGGGGAAATAGAGAGGTGGGTTCTGCTATGGTCAATAGGCTATCAGGACAGCTTGGTCCCCCGGTTCGCAAGCGCTACGGTATTGACTTGGCGACTGGCCGATGAGGCGCTTGAAAGCTCTTGAAAAGGTGCTCAGCTCAGAAAAGCCTAGCAAAAAGGCAATTTCAGTGAGGTCTGATCTGACATCCTTTACATAATATTTAGCCAGGTTCACCCGAACTTCATCGTGCAGTGCTGCAAATGTTGTGTTTTGTTTTTTGAGCATACGCTGCATTGTTCTGCTGCTCATATGTAGTTCTTTTGCAACTGCTGTTATGCAGACGTTGCCTGAAGAAAGCTGCTCGCTGATAATTTTTTTGATTTTGATGATGAAATTACCTTTGTCTATATCTTCAATTTGATTACGTAGCAGTTGATCCTTTATTTGCAGCAACTGCTGATCGATAGCGGGTAATCGCCGGTCAATTACATCAAGTGGGAAAGCAAGACTTGATTCCAGTGCGTTAAAATTCACCGGGCATTGAAAAAAATCATGATATTTATCGATACAAGTTGGTGCCGGATGTTTGAGGTTAAGGTAAACGGGATTCAGAAGACTGACGTAATTAACCCGGCAAATCATTAGAAACATTGCCATACTACTGTCTTCACTGGACGTTTTATCTTTTATATTGTCTTCACCTGTAATAACAAGGCGAAAGGTTCCTTCAGTCTTCTTTTCTTCAAGAGTGATATAGTCATCCCCTGTCAATATTTTACGAAAGCGGTGTAATCTTTGTAATGAATCTCTGATTGTTTTGCTCTCAAGCATCGCATACCCCAGTGTGCCGAAATAGGTAGGGTGCCAATGTTCTGCACATTTCAGGCCGAAACAGGGGTCTTCGATAACACTATTGGCTTCATCCCATAGCTTATCTATTTTGTGCAATGGGTAGCGGGCCCATGGGTTATTCATTAACTCGGGGTCAAGCTGTGCTCGATGAAACAGTGCCAGTGGATCATGCCCATATGACTCAATAACACGCCACAGAACAATGCTAATGCTTGCAAGTCCAGTCTGAATCATAGGTCTCCAGAGCAATAATATTAGTGCCTTACTCCTGAAAACCTGTCATAAAAAACAAGAAATCTGGAGAGTGCATTGAAATTAGTAAGTTAAAGTAATCACCAAGGCACTTATACCCTTCAAGCGGGTACTGAAAAGAGTGCCGGTTTTTTTTACCGTTTACCGGTGTTAGTAAAAGGTACCTTGAAAAATTGCCTTTTACCGGTGAAGGTCCGTAAGATCAATTTCAATCTATCCTTTCAAGGTCGAGTCCGCAACAATTTTGCCACTGCTGTGAATAGTTATATTTCCATGGTATTTTTTATACCTCGTGGTTAAAGTAGTTTACGGATTGAATAAGAACAAAACAGGGAGGTGATTATGAGAAGATATGCGACTGTGTCGTTTGTTAACGCTGGAATTTTATGTCTACTCTTACTGGTATATCTTGGTGTTTCAGGGTGTGCGGGAGTAGGATCAACAATTCCCCAGGAAAGATGGATCTCTTTGAAAGAAGGAGAGAATAATCAGGGGGACTTTAAATACGGGTCGCTGGCACTGAAATATAGTTACTCCTTGACCGGCAGCAGTTTGATCTCAGGTGGCAGCAACATGATATTGGCTGGAAAGGCCTCTTATCAAGGTGGGTATGATTCTCTGGACATACTTATTCTGTTCCTGGATGCAGACGGAACTGTGTTACAGCAGAAATTCATATATTCATCCGGGTATCGGGACAGGTCAGAGAAGGTCTCAAACCTGGATATTCAGAAAACTTTTGCTGTTCCCGCCGGGTCCGCTGCCATAACTTTTACCTATTCCGTGATGGAGCGAACCGGCGGCCGAAGATAGGTTCGGTTTAGAGCTGAGTTTCATAAGAAATTAGGAAAGGAATAGATGGATGGGAATCTCGACGGGGTCGTCGGTGGTATACATGCCAGATACTGGGAAGCGGTATCCGGCCCTTCTCGAGTTTCTTGTGGAGCGGTTTCCAAATATCCCGGCTCAAACCTGGGTCGATCGCATTGCGGCTGGAAAGGTATTGACCGAAGAGGGACAACCCGTCACCCTGGATACCGCATACCAGCCGAACGGACGACTGTTCTATTTCAGAGAGGTGGAAAATGAGCAGGTAGTGCCGTTTCAAGAACAGATCCTGTTTAATAACGATCATCTGATGGTAGTTTGTAAACCGCATTTCCTTCCAGTCACTCCCGCCGGCCCCTACGTGCGTGAAACGCTGATCAACAGGTTGAAAGAAAATACGGGAAACCATTTCCTTTCTCCTATAAATCGGATTGACCGGGAAACCGCTGGGATTGTGCTCATTTCGGTGAAAAAAGAAAGCAGGGGAGCGTACCAGCGAATGTTCATGGAAGGGCGTGTTCGGAAAACCTACGAAGCTGTGGCAATGTATAGCCAGAACTTCAGACAGCCAGCCGAGTGGATGGTGGAAAACCGGATTAAACCTGGAGAACCCTGGTTTCGGATGCAAGAGTGTGACGGGCCTGTCAATGCCCGCTCACGAATCCGGTTGGTTGAGGTCGTGGGCCCGCGAGCCCGCTTTCTATTGTTCCCCTTAACCGGGAAAAAACATCAGCTTCGGATTCATTTAAGCGGGCTTGGCTTTCCCATAGTAAATGACCGCTATTACCCGGTACTCACGCCCAAAAGACCTGATGACTTCAGCCAGCCCCTCCTCCTTTTATCGCGGAAAATCGAGTTTCAAGATCCTATCACAGGAAATGAAATGGTATTTGAATCAAGCAGGCACTTACTATAAAAAAATCTGCGGAAACCGTGAAGATTGCCAATTGATCTAAAATGCATACTATGTCACTGCAGAGGGGAATTACAGAAACCCCAGATATTTCAAAATAATATCTGTAAATCAACCTTCCAGTTAAAAAGATCGTTATCCCATCGTAGGAGAGCACATGTATAGGCCGCTTGCGGCCTGGCTTTACGTTAACGGTTTAAAAAACATATCTCCAGAGGAGACAATCATGCCGACAACCAACCAATCCACTGTAGTTAATGCCCCTATAGCTGATGTATGGAGTAGATTCGACAACTTTCACGATCTGTCATGGGCACCAAATGTAATAACTCATGTTGAAAATGAGGGCAGTATTGATGGAAGTAGTGTAGGCGCTAAACGAATACTGAATAACGTTTTCTATGAAACATTAATTGAAAAAAACAACGATGAATATTTTTTAAAATATTCAATCGACGATGGTCCTTCCCCTGTCTCTAAGGATGAGGTTTCTAATTATATTGGCGTTGTTAAACTCAGCCATACAGCAGAAGGACGTGGCACCTTAGTTGAGTGGACATCGTCGTGGGAGTCTAAGGCAGATGATGCCGTAGAATTTTGTCATGGCATTTATGTAGCCCTTCTGGACGAATTGGCGAAATCGTTTGACCAGTAATCCGCAACGACAGCTAAAAAACAGCTGCGCCAGACAATTTTTACTGCGCTCAAAATTGTCTGGCGACCTTGACTGTTTATGTTGCCGCATCCCTTATTAGGCTGCTTTGGGCCTTCGTTCCAGAGGAGCCTGCGATTGTCTTTCCCCCCTCACCATATTACATTCATAATTATGTAGGCTACAGGTAGCATATAGAGCAAAATAAGGATTATTCTGGAGTGGCAATATTTTTTCATGAATACGAGAACAAATAGCCCTGCAAAAACAGCTGATCCTCTCAGCCCCATTGACATATAGCTCCATTTGAGTAATGCGGAATCAAGCCCCGTAAAGACGAGCAGTGAAGCGAGAAATAATACCACCAATGTCGTGATTCTCAGCAGTTTCACCGGTTGGATTTTTTGCAGAAAACCATTTCTCCCCTGCAGAAAATCATTGTAGATATTTGTTGTGACACCGAGCACCAATCCTGCGCCGGTACCCAAAACAACCAACAGGATTCCGGCAGAAAAAAGTGCCCCAAGTATCGGTGGAAAGCTCTGGTACAGGAAAAATGGCAGTGCCTGAGCTGCATTACCCTCAAGGTCCGGGTAATTTGCCCGCAGATATAACCCCACAATTATTCCCAATACACCGATGGGAGGTATGACTGCTGCACTCAGAAAGGCTCCGTTCCGCGCTTCCCGTACGTTTTTTGCTGAGAAAATTGCCTGCAGGTAGATCTGGGTCGACAAGACGCCGACCAGCATGGAAAACATATCGATTGCGGCGGACTGCAGACCATAGTCAACAAAACTCAGCATGCTTTGATCCTGCGGGAGCTGCGAGACTATTTTGTTGAAACCTCCTCCTTTATAGAGAGCGAGTGCCGCACTGATCAGCATGATGATGTAGAGCATGAAAAATTTGATCTTCCCTATCAAACCAGCCCCTGAAATCCCCCCAGAAACAACAAATATCCCGATAAGTATCATTGTCAGCAGTATGGACATAATATCGCTGAAGCCAAAAACTGACTGTAAAATCGCAATAGAGGCGAGAAACTGGCCGACGACATGGATGAACATCCCTGTCGAGTTAAACACGCTGCTGAAATATCTGAATCGCTGCCCGAAGAATTTACCCAGGTATTCTGAGACGGTAACTACACCTTCCTCCCTTAGGGCCTTTGCAAAAAAGCATCCGAGCAAAAAACAGGAGATACCGCTGCCAAAGGTGAATATGCAGGCAGAAACCCCATGTGTATAGGCAGTCTGTACGGTACCAATGGTAGATACACCACCGACAAGTGTACCGATGATGATCCAAGATACTCCTGTGAACGGGAGGGAACGGCCTGCAACTGAAAAATCAGCTGCTGATTTTATTTTGCTAGAACCCTTAATTGCCAAAAACGTAATGATGGCAAAAGTGATTACAAATGTTGTTTGATACAAAGATGTCTCCAGGTATATCAGGTTAATGGAGCAAGGGGCTGTTGTCAGCCAGACCGCAGGCTTGATATATCAGACTCACCCTTATTTCAGCAACACCTTAGTGGCAATAGTTCCAAATAAGAGACTTCTTTTTATTGTCATGTCCTTGACAGGGACGTTTTCAGTGACACTTTATCCTCTCAGTTGTGAAAGAGTTTTAAAAATCGGCCATATCCTTCCTCCTCAAGTTTGTCGACAGGTATGAAGCGAAGTGACGCCGAGTTCAGGCAGTATCGCAAACCCTCTGGGGGCGGTCCGTCTTTGAACACGTGACCCAGGTGAGAATCTCCATTTCTGCTGCGCACCTCTGTTCGTGCAGAGAAAAGCTGCCGGTCCTCTTTTTCAACGACGTTATCTTTAACCAGGGGGCGGGTAAAGCTTGGCCAACCTGTACCTGAATCATATTTTTCCGTGGAACTGAAAAGAGGTTCATTTGAAACAATATCCACATAGATGCCCTGTTTCTTATTATCCCAATATGGGTTGTTGAAGGGCGGTTCGGTACCATTATTCTGGGTAACCTCGTACTGCATGGGAGTAAGTTTTGGTTTCAACTCTCTGGCACTCATTGTTTTTTCCATGCACCAGAAACAGCCGCCTGCAAATGTCGCCCTTTGAATCATCTTGTCATGTATCATAGTAGAATTTTCTTGAACTGATGCTGAGTTCACTTTTTTTGCCGCAACGGTTCCAATACCAACAAAAGCAAAACAACATGCTATAATCAGTAATATTTTCATATTTAACCTCACTTGGTCTTTTATAGAAATACAAGAGGCCATTTCCTCTTATCCAGAACACTATGTCCTGGATGTAAAGGGAGGGTAAAGGGAGTATGAAGATTTGGTAAAGAAGAGGGAGATATGGCTCAGCAGGGCAATACAAACCAGATATTGGTCTGGTCGGGAATACTGCGGGCACCGACATGTCCGCCATGGGCTTCAATGAGCTCCCGTGTAATGGCCAGACCAATTCCAGCGCCACCTGCATCCCTTGACCGTGAACGATCGGCACGGAAAAACCTCTCAAAGATATGGGGCAGATCGTCTTTTGAGATACCTGTTCCGCTGTTTTGAAAATCTATCTTGATCCCGTGGGAATCATGATCAGCTGATATTATGACATGACCTGCTATCGGGGTGTATTTCCAGCAATTTTCTATGAGGTTTTGTATGGCCTGGAGAATTTTATCCCGATCAGCTGTAACGCACAGTTCTGTGGTGGCAAAACGTGTCTCTATATTGATTCGTTTTTTTCGAAAGTTTGGCCGATGAAGTTCAACCATCTGGTTTATAAGATCCGGGAGGACGAGTTGCTCTCGTTTGAGGTAAGCCCGAGCGGCATCGGCACGGGCCAGCTGCTGCAGGTTGTCCACCAGATGAACAAGACGAAGATTCTCCTTTTGGAGCATTTTGAATGTCTCAGGTGTTGGCGGAATAATATTATCATTCAGGGCTTCGAGATACCCCCGGAGATTGGTGAGCGGTGTCCTGAGCTCGTGTGCAACGTCTGCCACCATTGTTTTTCGCAGCTGTTCTATTTTTGCAAGGCTCTCGGCCATGCGGTTGAAAGCTATGCCAAGCTGTCCTACTTCATCCCTGGTTGTTACCTCGGCCCGGAGAGAAAAGTTACCTGCGGCAACTTCCTTTGTAATGGCGGTCATCTGCAATAGTGGTCGCAGGACTCTCCTGGTCAGGAGGTAGCTGAGGATGAAGGCTACGCCCACGGCCGCCAGGCTTGCCCATACAAGGTAATAATGAATTGACGTCAGGAACATCTGGTGAATATCATCAGGTGACACTGCATATTTTTCCATAAGGGCCATGAAGTAATTGGCAGCCAGTTTATCAATGGCTATCCAGACCACAAGAAAAATGACCCCGATCACGGGAATTACGTTTGTCAACAACAGCTTCCAGAGAAGATGGTTTTTCATGAGCTCACGCCTCACCCCTTTCTGCAAAACGGTAGCCAAATCCTCGCACAGTAAGGATTAAGCGTGGCTTTGCAGGGACTGCTTCTATCTTTTGTCTCAGCTTTCCCACATGAACATCAATGACGCGGTCGATTACCGTTTCTCCGTGTTCATAAAAGCGATCCAACAGCGCTTCTCTTGAAAATACCCTCCCAGGTGAAGACATAAGAGTGTGGAGAAGTTTGTACTCTGAGGTTGTCAGACTGACCACATTCCCATGCAGGGTCACTTTGCACTTGACCGGATCAAGGGAAAGTTGACCATGGGAAAGTATCCGGTTGTCGCTGGCAGGCCTTGGCTGTGTCCGACGGAGGATAGCTTTTACCCTCTCCACAAGTTCCCGCGGGCTGAAAGGTTTGACAACATAATCATCGGCACCAAGAGAGAGACCCATAATTCGGTCTATTTCCTCTTCACGAGCAGTTAACATTAAGATAGGTACATCAGATACCTTCCTCAGTTGGCGGCAGATCTCCCATCCATCCATCTTTGGCAGCATTATATCCAGGATTACAAAGCCGGGTTTATGTTTACGGGCGAGTGCCAGGGCTTGCTGTCCATCAAAGGCTGGAAGAGTTGTAAAGCCTTCCCTTTGTAAATAGGTCTCTACGAGTGCGGACGTGTTCGGATCATCTTCGACTATGAGCACAGGACCAATGGAACCTGGCGCTGTACTCCCGTCTTCATTGCTGTCCCATTCGGTCATCTCAGCTCCACTGGCAGGGGGGGATGTTCCCGTGTAAAAAGATTCCCGACATCAAACCGACGATTAATGTCAGTCGGACTGATGTCAGGCTGTTATGAATGGTTTCAGGCACCCATTAAATTGACTGTTTCTCTTTGTCAAATCTCATGGGAATTGATATTTTGTAATCACATCTTCTGTGATTTCCAAACCCAGACCCGGCTTTTGCGGTGGAAACATCTGCCCATTTTCAATTTTCACAGGTTCAGAGAAGGCCGACGAGACCCATGGCATAAATTCGATTGGACCAGAATCCATAACACCACAGGCAACGTGAATAGTGCTCTCCATCATGTGGTGCGGTGCAAGAGGGCGTCCGGCAACCTGAGCCATGGTAACGACCTTGATCATTTCGGTTATTCCTCCAACACGGCAGATATCCGGTTGCAGAATATCAGCTGCATCTGAACGGATATATGCATCAAATTCAAATCTTGAACCGAGTGTTTCTCCAATGGCTATGGGGATGTCAAGGCTGTCGGCCAGTCGGGCATGGTTAGATACATCGTCACACCAGAGTGGTTCTTCAAACCAGGCGACACCGAGCTGTTCCAGTTCGCGACCAACCCAGAGTGCCGTGGGATAATCCCATTTTTGATTGGCATCGGTTGCTATCCAGACCTCATCGCCCAGGGCTTTGCGTACCTGGCTCACCCTGTCGATGTCGATGCGTGGGTCGGCGTGGCCGAGTTTCATTTTCACTCCCATCATTCCCTGATCCAGGTACTCTTCGAAAGATGTGAGCATTTCCTCAACACTCAGGTAGAGCCAGCCGCCATCTGAGCCGTAAACAGGAGCACTTTCCCGGGTACCTCCAAGCAGTTTATACACCGGCAGGTTGGACGCCTTACCCTTGATGTCCCAAAGAGCCAGGTCAACTGCCGCCTGGGCTTGATTAACTACACCGGCCCGACCAACAGATTGCAGCCGTTTGTTAAGCTTTGTCCACAGTCGTTCGTTATCCAGTGCGTCTTCGCCAATGAGTAAAGGTGCAAAATCGTCTTCGATGATACATTTTATGGCTGATGCACCTCCAAGAAGGGTCCAGCCGTAACCGGTTCCGCTGATGCCGCTTTCGGTTGTAATGATCGCCAGTGGCATAAAAATATTTTCAACCGGCCCTCCTTTTGCCCCGCTGGACGAACCCGACTGCATCGGGCGAGGCAGTGGCATGCGTAACAATTCCGCCCTTACTTCTTTGATCTTCATAGCTGTTTCCTTCTGTATTTGAGGTTATCTGGTTTACATTTCCTGCAGTTGCTGTTTTACGAGGGGCTTGATACCACCCATACGTAGAATGTCCAGCACGTAATCAGACAGAGGCTGAAATTTGAAAATCTGTTCGGTCGTAAGGTTCTGTGCCTTGCCGGTTTCGATATCTATTTCCAGGATGTCCTCCTGACTCACCTGGTTCAAAATTCCCGGGCTGACCAGCAGAGGGACTCCAAGGTTGATGCAATTTCGGTAAAATATTCGGGCGAATGATTCCGCAAGAATAGCACAGGCACCAACGGCTTTTAAGGCGATTGCTGCATGCTCACGGCTGGAACCGCAGCCAAAATTAGTTCCGCCAACAATGATATCGCCGGGCTGGAATGTGGTGATAAAAACAGGATCCGCCCCTTCCATGGCATGCTGTTTTATATCCTCTGTATTTGCCAGTTCAAGATATTGTCCCGGGTAGATTTGATCGGTATCAAGATTATTGCCGAACACGAAAGCTCGGCCTTTAAAATTGGTCTTCATGATATCTCCTGGCCGAGTTGTTTTAATATTTCTGATGGGTCGGTGATTTTCCCGGTTAAAGCTGCAGCCGCTACCGCCGCAGGAGAGCCGAGATAAACAGATGATTGCACGTGTCCCATTCGGCCGGGGAAATTTCGATTGGTAGAGGCGATGCAGACTTCCCCTGCTGCTAAAATTCCTTCATGGGTGCCAAGGCATGCGGCACATCCGGGTGTAACAAAAGTTGCACCAGCCTCCACGAGTTTTTCCACATCTCCCTGACGCAGTGCATCCAGATACACCTGCTTGGATGCGGGGACAACAATCAGTCTCGTGTTCGGGCTGATCTTTTTTCCCTCGAGAATCCTGGCGGCCACTCCGATGTCTTCTGCCCGTCCTCCAGTGCAGCTGCCAAGATATGCCTGATGCACCGGTGTTCCGATAAGCTCTGTTAACGGCAGGACATTATCGACGCTTTGTGGCACAGCGAGCTGGGGGGTGATGAGGGTGACATCAAAGAAGAGTTCTTCGGCGTACTGAAAATCATCGTCGGTCTCGACGACATCAAAACGTTTTTTGACTATACCTGAGAGGAAATCGAGGGTCACTTGATCGGGTTGGATATAGGCCGTTTTGGCACCCATTTCGGTGGTCATGTTGCATAGTGCCATCCTTTCAGATACGGACCAGTCTGCCAGTATTGTTCCCGAAAATTCTACACCCTTGTACAATGCATAGTCCGCCCCGAGTTTACCGATGATATGTAAAATAACATCTTTAGCATAGACGCCGGCAGCCAGCGTGCCGCTGAGGCTGATTCGGATAATTTCCGGGACCCGCAGCCACAGATGGCCGGTGGCCATTATAACCGCCAGGTCCGTTGCTCCGACACCGGTGCCGAATGCCCCGAATGCGCCATGGGTGGTGGTATGGGAATCGGTGGCGATCAGAATCATACCCGGGTAAACGAGTCCGTTGTCGACCATAACCTGATGACAGACGCCAGAATCGACGTCAAAGAGGAGGTCGATTTCCTGGTCTTTGCAAAACTCGCGCATCAACTTCTGGTTTTCTGCCTGTTGTATGCTTGAAGCAGGCGCATAATGGTCCAGGATAAATGTTATTCGGTCAGGAGAGTGGACCTTTTTTCCGCCCATTTCCTGAAACGAAAAGATGGTCTGTGGATAGAGATCATTGACTTCCGCCAAATCGACACGACAATTGACAATCTGGCCGGTGACAACTGAATCCTGGGCCGAAGCCCGGGCAAGAATTTTTTCTATAGCGTGCATTTTCCTTCCTTCTAGTGTGCAACCAACCACAAACGACGCTGGTGTATCTACCATGCAAAAGGATCGGTTGGAAAAAATGTGTTATTTAAATGAGTAAAACTTCCGGCAACGGTACATGAACAAATTTAGTACCTTACTCCTTAAAACCCAGTCACTCTGTTCAGTACCCCCTTGAGGGGTGTAAAAAACAAGAAACTGAGTAATGTATTTTAAAATTATGTGGTTAGAAATATTTCCAAAGTACTTATACCCCCTTGTGGGGTGTTAGTATAGATAAGGTAGAACCATATGGAAATATAAAATAATCTGGGAAAAACAGAAAGAAGATAAATTGTCGAGAGTTATTTATCATCTGTTAATCATGAGCTCTCAAGCTTATGGTGATATTTTTTTCGTTTACCAAATCTTCACGGCATTATCCTGTCACTGGCAATCAGTGTCGGGGCGGAATACTATTTGGTATTTATCCAGCTGTCCGGGCCGCAGAAATACTCTAGAAAAAACAGCAGAAATAAGATAGGGTGTTGGGAGTTATACAACAAAAAACAACCCGAAGAAGGGGCCCTCATAATGAAAAATGATCTCCGGAAACTCAGCACTATTTTTGAAGCCATGGCAGATGGTGTTTGTATCGTCAACCACGACTTTACCATTGAGTACATGAACTCGGTAATGGTTGAAAATTTTTGCGATGGCGTTGGGGAAAAATGTTACGAGATTTTAGAAAACCGCAACGAAGTCTGTATTCGTTGTGAAGCCGGTAGAGTATTTAAGGGGGAAACCCTCCGCCAGGAACTTTACAATAAAAGAGCTGACAGATTCTATGACATAGTTGAAATACCTCTGGAAAACGACGATGGGACAGTCTCCAAGGTAAGCATTTTTCGGGATGTATCACCCAAAAAGAAACAGGAAGAAAAACTTAAAGCTTCAGAACAGCAATATAGAAGGCTGTTTGAGCATGTCGGCTGCGGTGTATTTATCAGCAGTAAAGAGGGAAGATTTCTCGATGCAAATAACGCGCTGCTGGATATGCTGGGGTACTCGAGCAGGGAGGAGTTTCTGCAAATTGATATTGCCCATGATCTCTATTTGAGTCCTGAAGACCGTCAGAGATTTGTAGAGATCATTGAACGGGAAGGGCGTGTCATTGATCTGGAAGTTGAATTTAAGAAAAGGGATGGCACCCCTCTGCCGGTGCTTTTAACCGGGCATGGGCGCTATGATGAAAAAGGGAATGTAACAGGCTATGAAGGAATCAATATAGACCAAACCCAAAGAAAGCGGATGGAAAAGGAGATTCGCAAAACTACTGATTTAATAGAAAACATTATCCATAATTCACCCAACGCTATAATGGCAGCAGATATGAAGGGGACGATTATCCTCTGGAATCGGACTGCCGAAGAGAACCTTGGCTACAGGAAAAAAGATGTTGTCGGTAAGCTCAACATTACGAAAGTATACCCTGAAGGCATGGCCAAAAAAGTAATGGAGATGCTTCGAACGAGTGATCACAGTCGTAAAGGTCGGCTCAAATTTTATCCTGTGGTTTTTGTCAAACAGGATGGAAATATTGCTGAAGGCAACCTCTCTGCATCCATTGTTTATGACGAAAACCATAATGAAATAGCGACTGTTGGAATATTTATGGACTTAAAAGAAAGATTGGAGATGGAGAGACGTTTGAAAACAACTCAGGAACAGCTGCTCCAATCTGAAAAACTTGCGGCAATGGGCCGCCTCACCTCACAAGTCGCTCACGAACTGAATAATCCGTTATATGGTATAATGAACACTCTTGAGCTGATGAAAACCGAAATCTCTCCCGACAACAAACGAAGGAAACTGCTGGACATGGCGCTTTCTGAAACTGTAAGGCTCAGTGAGTTACTCCGTAAAATGCTGACCTTTTCAAAGCCTGATCAAAAAGAAAAACAGCCTGTAGATATTAATACCATTCTTGATGAAATCCTTCTTTTACATGAAAAGCAGTTCCGTGAAAACGATATCATGATTTCAATGGCTTTATCCAACGGGTTGGCTTCCGTCTACGCGTCAAAAAATCAGCTGCGGCAGGTTTTCCTGAATATGTTTAATAATGCTGGGGATGCAATGCCCGAAGGCGGCACATTAACGGTAAAGACAAATGCCGAAGCTGGAGAGATTGTCATTGAAGTATCAGATACGGGGGTCGGGATTAAAGAAGAGGATATAGATAAAATATTCGATGCATTCTTTACCACTAAAAGCAGTGTGAAAGGCGTTGGGCTTGGTTTGTCTGTTTGCTACGGTTTTATCATAGAGCATGGTGGAGATATCAAGGTTAAAAGTCAAGAAGGAGTCGGTACAAGTTTCATAATCACACTGCCTGCCCACAGTCATCCGGAGTAACTCAGCCTTTTTGTCCAGTCTTCAAAATTGCATCTTCCCTGACCTCTTTCATAATCTCGTAAAAAACTATAAAAACTGTAACATCTGTAATTTTTGCTCTTTTAATTCATGTTTTCCTCGCGTATATCTGCTGCAAAAACAAATATTTAATTCTTAAGTGACTGGATATCTGTGGTTATAGCAAAAAAATGCTTGACATGGCGTTGATTCTATAATATCTATAATAAGTATAATAACAGTAAATAGAAAACAAAGGAATTGCCGTGGAAGATATATTAACTGTGGCTAAAGCCAGCGAGTATTGCCAGGTTTCCCCCAAAACGATCATCAATTGGGTCGAAGCCGGTCATATCGATGCCTACAAAACGGTTGGCGGGCATCGTCGTATAAAAAAGAGAAACCTCGAAGCATTTATGGAAAAACAGGGCATCCCCATTCCCCAGGCAGAAATGCAGGGGGAAAGGAGAAGGATACTGGTTGTGGATGATGATCCGATTATTGTTGAAACCATTGTGCTGTCCCTGGAAGAGGATGAGTTCGATTATGAAGTCATTTCAGCATCTGATGGATTTGAGGCAGGGCTTCAGGTTAATCATTTCAAGCCTCATCTTCTGATTCTCGATATAATGATGCCGGATATAAAAGGCTATGAAGTGTGTAAAAAAGTCAAATCTAATCCAGAAACGAAAAATACCAAGATTATTGTACTTTCAGCATATCTGGACGAAGAAAAATTTAAACAGATGAAGGAGTATGGCGCTGATGTCTGTTTTTCAAAGCCGTTGCCATTGCCTCAGCTCAAGGAAGAAGTGGCCCGCCTGCTGGAGCTGAGATAGAAACTGAGTGGTGCATTTTTTGTGTAACATTTTTTCAGGGTCCAAACATAACCGTCGATAAAGTTGAGAGCTTTACTCCTGATTTTATTGTCTTTTTGACAGAATATAGGCAATTTTTTCAAATCAGAATGTCAGGAATTATAACGAAGAGTTGGGTGAAAGGGGCCTTTTCGGACAAGCTCCTAGGGCACGTATCCCGTTTATCGGGGTGAAGGAGGTACAGTTGAAATTAAAAGATGCACTGGGAAAAAATCAATTTATTGTCACTTCCGAAGTTCAGTCACCGGTTGAAGATGACCCGGAAAAACTCATAGATAATCTGCAGCTCATTCGAGGTCGCGTTGACGGTGTTTCTGTATCAGAAATTGAAATCGATGGTGTAGTAGGAGACACCATAAAGACCTGTGATCTTCTGAAAAAGAGTAATTTCGAAGCAATTTACCAGACAACAACCCGCCAAAAAAACAGACTGCAGCTGCAAAAAGACCTCATCAATGCCCATGACGCCGGTGTTGAAAACCTGCTTGTCTTTACCGAAGACTACCGCCTCACCGGAGACAGCCTTCAGGAAATGATGTTTTTTCACGTTGATGCCGGAAAGCTTTCTTCTGTTTTGGAACATCTTAAAGATGGCCAAACTATTGAGGGAGATGCGCTTCCCCGGAAGACTGAATTTTTGCTTGGTTCCGGTGTGGAGTCTTCCTGGGGAAAAAACGTTCCTGACCTGGAAATGAAGGAAATGGAAGAAATGACAAAAATAGGAACCGGCTATTTTTTAACAACACCCGTATTCAATTTAGATTCATTTGAAAAATTCCTCAAAAACGTCAATACCTTTGGAGTTCCGGTCATCGCAGAGGTCCTGATTATCAGGAATGCAACAATGGGCCAGTTTCTAAACAGGCATATGAAAACCGGTCTGGTACCGGACTGGGTCATAAAAAAACTGGCTCGAGCGCCAGAAAAGGAAAAAGCATCCATTGAAATTTTCGCTGATATTGTTTCAGGCCTCAAAGACCTCTGCCAGGGGATACACATTATCACGATAGGAGGAGAGCAGCGGCTGAGGCAGTATATGGATGCTGCAAAATTAAAGTAATAGAGCATTGCCCAAACCATTTTATTAGTACCTTACTCCAGACCCCGGTCATAAAAAACAAGAAACTGAGTAATGTGTATTAAAATTATATGGTTACATATACCACCAAGGTACTTATACCCATCAAGCTGGTACTGAAAAGAGTGCAGGGATTTTTACCGTTAACCGGTGTTAGTACCTTATGAATTATTTTCTGCGTTTTTATGGCAGAAAGTAATTTAGTGAAGGTACTTATCCAAGCATTCTAAAAAGTTCCGATTTATTCGGGTTACGTTTTTTTTAATGTCTGCAGATGAGGAGTCAGCCTCATGGAAACAATTGCCCTAAAGATCAACGGAAAAATGATCAGTTGCGCAAAGGGGAAAAGCATTCTCCAGGCAGCAGAAGCGCACGGTATAAAAATCCCAAAATTGTGTTATCACCATAGCCTTAAACCTTTTGGAGCATGTCGACTCTGCCTTGTTGAAGACGAAAAGACGGGACGGCTATTCGCATCGTGCGTCACTCCCGCAGCACAGGATATGGTTCTTCTTTCAGACTCGCCGCAAATCATAAAACATCGGCGGAACATTGTCTCCCTGATGATGGCCGAACATCCTGAATCCTGCATAGTGTGTAACAAGGGTAATCGGTGTCAGCTGCGAATGATCGCCGCGCAGCTCGGTATCGCTGAAAACCGTCTCTATCCCATGCCGAATCATAAACCGCTTGAACAGGCAAATCCTTTTATCATGCGAGACTTATCGAAATGTATTCTCTGCGGCAAATGCATTCGGGCAGATCATGAACTGGTGTGTGCCGGCGCTATTGATTATAATTCCAGAGGATTCAACTCTCGACCGGCAACGCTTCATGAGCTCCCTCTGGAAAAATCAACATGTACCTTCTGTGGCACCTGTGTGTCTGTTTGCCCTACGGGTGCTTTATCAACACAAGCTGAATTTGTGGGCACACCAGAACGGGAGTCGATTTCTGTTTGCGGCTTTTGCGGTGTCGGCTGCAACCTGACGCTGGGTGTTGCCGCAAACCAGATTGTGGATGTCAATCCTGCACATATTGAAAAAAGTGTCAATGACGCGACGCTTTGCGTAAGAGGGCATTTTGCCCATGATTATTTGAATTCCTCGCAAAGATTAACCAGGCCCCTTGTTCGAAAGGAAAATGAACTCATCTCAGCCTCCTGGGATGATGCCTTGGAAACCATCGCAAAGCGACTTTTAGAGATAAAAAGTGAGCATGGATCAGAAAGTATAGCGTTTCTCGGATCCTCAAAATGTTCAAACGAAGAAAACTACCTGTTTCAAAAAATTGCCCGGACGATCATAGAAACGAACAATGTAGATAATGGTGGATATATGTCCGGCAGACTTTTTCTTAATCTGGTGGAGAAAAGATCAGACAAGGCAGGCCGGTTCAACTTTTTTGCCGGCCCTTTTTCCGGACTTGAGCAGGCAGATGTTATTTTCGTAATAGGAGCGGAACCGGCCCAGACTGCGCCGGTTTTGGACTATTATCTTAAACGAAGTGCAAAAAAAGGTATTCCGTTAATTGTAGCAAATCCAATAAAAACTGACCTGGCAGGCAGCGCCTCTGTCTGGATACACCCTTATGGTTCGTTTGTATCGGAGCAGATGTCTTTAGACACATTTTATCTTGAACTGATAAATTTGATCTCTGCCCGGCTTCTTGCAAGAGAAGCGGCGGACACCTCGTTTATTTCTCGTTTCACCAGTGGTTATGAGGAATATAAGAAACATCTTTTCTCAATAGACCAGGAAACATCTGTCAAAAGAGCAAATCTTGATATCCAAGCCATAGAAAATGTGGTTGATTTATTAGCAGGTAAAAAGATAACGTTTGTGGTCGGAGACGGATTGATGTTGCAGCGACATGGCAAAGAAGCCATGGAATCATTGCTCAACCTCGCAGTAATGACCGGAAGCATTGGATACAAAGGCGCGGGATTTCATGTTCTTTCAAAAGAAAACAACCTTGTTGGATCATGGGATATGGGAACAGTTCCGGAAGCTCTTCCGGGCCGAATGATGATTAACAATGAGCATAATCGCAATATATGGGAAAAATCCTGGGGGGTAAAAATTAGTAATACTGAAGGGTTAGATCTTTTTGAAATGATAGAGAAAGCTGAGGAAGGGAGTCTCAAGGCAATCTATATCATGGGAGAAAACCCTCTTCGCAGCCTGCCTCAGCCAGACCGGATCTCAAAATCTTTTGAAAATCTGGAATTCATAGTCGCCCAGGACATTCTTTTAAATGAAACGACTGCTATCGCAGATGTGGTGTTGCCGGGTGCCGCATTTTCCGAAAAAGCAGGAAGCTTTACAAATATGGAAGGAAAGATCCAGTGCTTTTCTTCCGCAGTACCTCCCCCCGGTAATGCAAAATCTGATTTGGAAATTTTAGGTCTTCTCGCTGAAAAAATGGGAGCCCCTGAATACAAATCCACTCACGAAGGAATCAGAAAGGAGATCAGCAATACCATCTCCGCCTTTTCAGAAACAGCTGCCTGCAAGCACCCGGTATGGATCAGGGAGAGAAGTGACAACAAAGAAAACCTGGCCGAAGATCATATCCGTTTTTCACCCGTAACCCCGGTCAGAGAAAGTGTATTGGATGATGACTATCCATTTATCGCTCTTTTCGGATCTCTTCGGTTTCATTTAGGGAGCGGCACGAGGACCGCACAGTCTGCCCGTATAAGTGCTTGTGATTCTAAAGGAGAAATTGAAGTGTCTCCAACTGACGCTAAAAAAATGAATTTACTTCAGGACGATCAGATCAGAGTAACTTCTGTCACGGGAGGAATCGAAAGACAGATTACAATTAACAAAGATATTCAGAGTGGTTACATCCATATCCCCACAGCCTATAACCAAAATGATGCTAGATGCCTGATCCAACTGGTACCACTTCTAGACGCCGATTCAGGCGGATGGGATACATGCCAGGTTGCGGTTGAAAAGGTTGAAAATATGAAGATCGAGTAGTGAGAGAGGAAAAAAGATGAATTCAACAGAAATCGACTGGGAAATCTTTTCTACAATTATAGAAAAACATCAAATGAAAAAATGGGGGTTGATCCCGCTGCTTCAAGATGTCCAGGAGAGTTTTGGATACGTTCCTCCCGAAACCATTGAGTCAATTGCAGAAGCCCTCAACCTCGCTCCCAGTCACATCCAGGGCGTCATTACGTTTTATGCGGGTTTTTCAACTGCACCACGGGGAAAATGTATTCTTAAAGTATGCCGAGGAACAGCCTGTCACGTTAAGGGAGGTAAATCCATTCTCAGAGTGATACAAAAAGACCTCGATCTGGAAGAGGGAGAAACAAGTCCTGACTATCAGTTTACCCTTGAAACCGCAGCCTGCCTGGGGGCCTGTTTTCTGGCACCGGCTATGATGGTCGATCGCGAATATTACGGTAAACTGAATCCGACCAAGGTTACCAGTGTTCTCGGCGAGTACCGAAAGGAAAAGAAAGAGGATTAAAACATGGAGAAGCTTTCATCCGTCGGACAATTTGAGTGGCTCCGGAACAGAATTCTGTCAAAAATCATAAAGGATAAACCTGTGGTGCATGTATGTATGACCGGATGCCGCGCCTATGGTGCCGCTTCTGTCAGGGATGCACTTGTGGAGGAAGTGAAAAAACAAGGCCTTTCCGAGACAGTTGAAATCCGATCAACCGGATGTCATGGATTCTGTGCAAAGGCACCGGTTATTGCCATCGAGCCTCTGGGTATACAATACCAGGAGGTGACACCTGAAGATGCTGCCGAGATAACGGCCCTGACTCTTAAAAAGAATCAGTTAATCGAACGGCTGGCATACAGGGATCCTAAAACAAATATGCCCATCTATCATCTGGAACAGATTCCATTCTATGCCAGACAGGTGAAGAGGGTTCTTAAACGGTGCGGCCGCATCGATCCCACAAGAATAGAAGACTATATCGCAGCAGGCGGGTACCAGGCCATAGTCAAAGCACTGACAAAAATGAACCCGGATGAGGTCATTGAAGAGGTGCTTTCTGCAGGAATAGGAGGACGGGGAGGAGCTGGTTTTCCGACTGGTTTGAAATGGAAATTCGCCCGTCAGGCTGCAGGGCAACCTAAATATATCATATGCAACGCAGATGAGGGGGACCCCGGCGCCTTCATGGACCGCGCCATGCTGGAAGGAGATCCCCATGCGGTATTGGAAGGAATGCTGATTGGAGCTTATGCCATAGGGGCTCTTCATGGCTACATTTATGTAAGAGAAGAATACCCCATCGCGGTGGATCATCTTAACATTGCAATCGAGCAGCTGAAAGAACTGGGCCTCCTTGGCGAAAACATTCTGGGCATGGGGTTTGATTTTGATTTATCCCTGAAAATGGGAGCTGGCGCCTTTGTATGTGGAGAAGAGACTGCTCTCATGGCATCTATTGAGGGAAAACGCGGCATGCCACTGGCAAAACCGCCGTTTCCCGCCCAGGAGGGGCTGGATCGAAAACCATCCAATATCAACAATGTGGAGACCTTTGCCAATATTCCTCTGATCATAGATAATGGCGCTGCCTGGTATGGAGAAGTCGGCACTGAAAAGAGCAAGGGAACCAAGATATTTTCATTGGCTGGAAAGGTAAATAATACCGGTCTCGTAGAAGTTCCAATAGGGGTCACGATTAAAAATGTGGTGTTTGACATTGGCGGCGGTATTCCCAAGGGAAGGGAATTCAAAGCCGTCCAGATGGGGGGGCCTTCAGGGGGGTGTGTTCCAAAACAGTTTTTAAACCTCCCAATTGACTATGATACGCTCCAGAACATAGGTGCGATCATGGGTTCCGGCGGAATGGTCGTGATGGATGAGAACAACTGCATGGTTGAGATTGCGCGTTTTTTCCTGAGCTTTACCCAATCCGAGTCATGCGGGAAATGTGCGCCCTGCCGTCTGGGAACTACCCAGCTTTTGAAAATATTAACCAAGATCACAAATGGCGAGGGGAGGATGGAAGATATCCGGACCATTAAAGAATTGGGTGAGACAATTACCGCTACCTCCCTCTGCGGGCTCGGGGCAACCTGTGCAAAACCTGCCATATCCACACTGAAATATTTTACCAGGGAATACGAAGATCACATCAAGGAGAATCGCTGTGCCGGTGCAGTATGTGATTCAATGGTGCTGTCGGCCTGCCAGCATGCCTGTCCGGCAGGGATTGATGTCCCCAACTATGTCGCGGCAATTGCCTGTGGTCATTACCAGCGAGCTGTGGATATTATCAGGGAGCGGAACCCTTTCCCGGCCGTTTGCGGGCGAATATGTATTCATCCCTGTGAAACCAAATGCCGGCGTGGGGAGCTTGATGAAGCAATCGCAATCAGAACACTCAAGCGTTTTGCCTCGGACTGGTATTTTGAAAATATTGGCATGGCAAAGGCCCCCTTTCCCGTCATTTATTCAGAGAAAATTGCTGTTGTAGGCGCTGGTCCTGCCGGGCTGACCTGTGCGTATTACCTCTCTCAGAAGGGGTACAAAGTGACTGTATTTGAATCTCAAAAGGTTGGTGGAGGGATGCTGGGTATTGCCGTCCCCGAGTTTCGCCTTCCCCGCGAAATTATAGAGGATGAAATCAAATACATTGAAAGTTGCGGAATTGAAATCTGCTACGACACGCCGATCGATGCAAGGCGTACAGTAAACGACCTATTAAGAGAAGGGTTTGGTGCTGTATTTATTGCGGCCGGTGCTCAATCAAGTAAACAGGTTGGCATTCCCGGGGAAGAACTGACGTTGGACGGACTTTTTTATGGGCTCCAGTTCTTGACAGAGACGAGGCTTGGCAAAAAAATTGAATTAAAAGGGAAAGTTGTCGTCATCGGGGGCGGAAACGTTGCTTTTGACACAGCCAGAACCGCTCTTCGAGTTGGTGCCCAGGATGTTCATATTTACTACCGTCGGGGCATTGAAGAAATGCCGGCCTGGGAAAAGGACATCGAAGAGGCTGTTGAGGAAGGCGTTATTATCAATCCATTCTGGTCGCCGGGAAAAATCATCCACGATGGTGGCAAGGTTACAGGGATTGAATTTATAGGGAGTAAAGCAGTCCTGGAACCGGACGGTACTTCTTATATAAAGGTGGAAGAAGAGAGAACACTGAAGGTGGATGCAGATGCAATTATCATTTCAGTTGGCCAGGCACCGGATTCCTCGTTTATTTCTGAAGAGAGCCAGCTTGAGAGGTCTTTGTGGGGCAGCCTGGAAGTAGACAGCAACAGCCTGACGACAAACGTAGATGGCATCTTTGCAGGCGGTGATTATATCACGGGGCCGACAACAGTAATTTCGGCCATTGCATCGGGTAGAAGAGCTGCTCTTGCCATTGATAAATACCTGTTGGGCGCTAAAGGCCCTGTCAGGATCGTTGATGAAAAAACACAATTTGAGGAACCTGCCGGGCTGGCGCTTGATGGAGAGGTCACGGAAGAAACACCAAGAATCCAAATCGAGATTGAAAACCCGATAACCAGGACAAAAGACTTCCGTGAAGTTGAAAAAGGCTTTACTGAAGACCAGGCCCGTTTGGAAGCGGGAAGATGTTTAAGATGTGATCTGGAGGAGAGATAATTATGATCAGATCGATTACAAAACCGAAATCAGAAGAAGAGATTTACAGACTTCTAGAAGGGCTTAATCGAATTTTTATCATCGGTTGTGGAACCTGTGTAACCCTTACTCACACCGGTGGTGCCCCCGAAGTGGCCGCCATGAAGGAGGCTCTTCTGGAATCTGGAAAGCTTGTTACCGGCCAGATTGTTGTTCCTGTGGCCTGCGACAATCTGACGTCTGAGATTTTGAATGAAGAAATGGGAAAAATCGAACAGGCTGATGTCCTCCTGATCATGACCTGTGCCTTTGGGGTTCAGACAATTTCAAGTCAGCTGAAGAGGATGGTGGTGCCGGCTCTTGATACGCTTTTCATCGGAAAAGAGTCGGCCTCCGGGCAATTTAATGAGATTTGTACTCAATGCGGGACCTGCATAATAGGCGAGACCGGAGGGATCTGCCCGGTGACCAGTTGCCATAAAGGGCTGGTAAACGGCCCGTGCGGCGGAACAGATCAGGGGAAGTGTGAAATCCCCGGCATTAAGGATTGTGCATGGACCCTTATTTATAACAGGTTGACCGAGCTCGGTCGATTGGATTCCATGAGAAAGCTTCAGGGACCGAGAAATTTTCTGGGTGAGCCATCTCCCGGGAAATATGAAATTTCTAAATCGTAATTTTCAAAGCACTATAAAGGAGCATTTGGCTATGATCTCCTCATTTAAAAAAGCACTTGAGTCAGGAAAATTTATCGTTACCTGCGAGGTAGCGCCCCCAAAAGGCACAAACCTGGAAAAAACTGCCCACCATATAGAGCTGCTAAAAGACAAGGTCGATGCCATGAACCTCACGGATCATCAAAGTTCCGTCATGCGATACCCCTCAATAGGGGGGGCGCTCATGGTTAAAGAAATGGGGGGCGAGCCCATATTGCAGATGACCTGCAGGGATCGTAACAGACTGGCCTTGCAGGCAGAGCTTCTTTTTGCCTCAAGTCGTGGAATCCATAACGTTCTCTGTCTTACTGGAGACTCTGTCATGCTGGGGGACCATAAGGAGGCAAAGGCTGTTTTTGATCTTGATTCAAGCCAGCTTCTGGCTGCCGTCAGGACTCTTGAAAAAGGTAAGGACCTTGGCGGAAATGATCTGGACGGGTCTCCTGTTTTATGTGCAGGTGCCATTGTCACTCCCGAGGCAAATCCCATAGAACCTCAGCTTATCAAATTTGAGAAAAAAATCGAAGCCGGTGCTGAGTTCATTCAGACTCAGGCTGTTTATGATCTGGATAAATTGGAAACATTTATGGAGTATGCAAGACAGTTTCCGGTAAAAATACTGGCTGGTGTCATCTTGCTGACATCTGCACCCATGGCCAGATTTATGAATAAAAACATTGCCGGCGTAAATGTTCCTCAACCACTCGTTGATGAAATGGCCCAGGCGCCAAAGGGGCGGGCACTATCAAAAGGAATAGAAATAGCTGGGCGCATGATTAAAAAAATTCACACCGAGAACATATGCGACGGTGTTCACATTATGGCTATTGGAAAAGAGGAGTTGGTGCCTGAAATTATGGCTGCTGCCGGTCTGTCGTCATGATGCTGGTGTTAAAAATCCCTGCACTCTTTTCAGTATCAGCTTGATGGGTATAAGTACCTTGGTGGTATATGTAACCACTTAATTTCAACTTACATTCCTCAGTTTCTTGTTTTTTATTTGAACAGGGAACTGTTTTTAGGGAATTCATCGCTTATTCCAATCCACTTCTGAAGTCGTCACTGACATTGCCTCTTTGGTCCCACCCAGAAGACATTCATCTACTTTAGTTGGCTAACGACTTGGGTCAGAGGTATCGCGCAGGTTTGCGGCATCCTACTGGGCCCTATGGTTGTACAAAAACGGCCTTCTGCCGACCATAATCCATAGGATCCACTCCAAATTATTCTTTCAAGGTCACCTTTGCAATAATGTTGTCACTGCTGCAGATAAGCACAGTTGGAGAAAACAGCAGTTTAATGTGGAAATGCTTCACCTTCGCACCAAGACGGGATATAGTAGCTTGCTGATGCGTTGGCCGGCCATTGCCATTATGACTTATTACTGTTCGCTGCCCAATCTGCGACCATTTGCATGTATTACTGGAGTAATACCAAATGATTATTCTCGACGAAGAGGGGTTTATAAATAGAGGGACCCTGAGAGCCTGTTACCAACACCCTGAGAATCCCAATCTGGTAATAAAGGTTCCCGTTGGGGATAAAAAGGGTAAGGAACTGGCTAACCTGAAAGAGTTAAAAGGATATCATGCTCTGGTTTGCAAGCATATTGACCTATTCTGTATCTCTCACTGCTACGGATTCATCACTACCAGCCACGGGGCAGGGCTTGTGTGTGATTGCATCCGTGACCATGATGGCAACATATCCAGAACTATTGCGGATATTATAACATCCGGAGAGGACTACGATCCTGCATACGTACTGGCAGTAGCGAAAAATTTTTGTGACATGCTGATGTCAGAAAAGGTCTATATTTTTGATCTCAATATAAAGAATATAGCATTAAAGCTGCAGCCTGACGGGTCTTATCTGCCTTTGGCCATTGACCTGAAAGGCCGCTATGACAATAATGAGTTTTTTCCTTTTTCATCCTATATTGAATTCCTGTCACGAAAAAAGATGGAGCGAAGATGCAGGCAGCTTCTTGAACGTATCTCGCTTTTCGGAACTAAAAAGATTTAGCTGAGACAGCAAGTGCACTCCTATTCGATATGCTCATCCATCGGTCGAACTGCCAGTACTGGACAAGGTGCTTGACGAATAACCCGATCTGTGGTGGAACCCACCAGTAGCTTTTCCAAAAAGTTTATGAGAAATGCGGGCTAACTGTTAATAAGGGATAAGTTCCTGGACAAAACTCCTGGAAATATCGCTTGAAAACCCTCAATCAGTTAAGGAAGACGACCGAAAGCTGTTTTCTATTGGCGAGGACCTTTTAATGGGTTACCTCAATCAGGCACTATCCATTTGAAATCGGTAATATGAGATTATTCAATTGTACTGAGTGATTCCATTAGACGAGTGCTCATATTTTGGTAAGCGATAATCTCAACAAGACTCAAAATATCTTTGTCTGAGAATCCATCATTTCTAAGTTTTTGTATATCATCAGGGCTGCAAGCATCGGGTGAACGAGTTATTTTGACCGCTAAATCCGCGATAAGTCTTTCGCGCGTATTCAATTCCGCCTTGGTATAATCTTCAGCAACTTGTATCGCCAGTTCCTTATTTCTAGCCGCTCGACCGAGGGCTTCAAGGTGACTGGCAGTTCAGTGAACACATCCAACAAAGGAAGAAGTTACTAATGCAACAATTTCTTTTTCACGCACTGTCAAACCCGAAGCGTTTCGATAAACGGCTGAACATAAACTATCCAGATGATTCGAAACTTCTGGAGTTAAACTTGTGAGTCGAGTGAGGTCAGATATTTTACCCGTCAATGAATTTCTAGTTTTTTTGTAAAGTTGCTTTACTTCTTCCTTCGAAGTGTCATCCTTTTCAATTTGAATCCACGGGGTCCAAGACACCTTTTGCTCCTTTGGCGAACTATACCACTTTACGTACAGTTCATATTAAGTGTTTATACATCTTTTCCCTTTACATTTTTTAATTGATGAACTAGTGTTAGTATAGTAAGACACTGGGAACACTATTCATCCCTTTTAACCCAATTCAGGGGCAAAAGTTCTAGGGGTGGAAGTTATCACAGGAGAAAAATAATGCAAAGGAAGAAGCAGAAGAGGCTGAAACAGAAACGAATTGCCACCAGTGAAGACGGCATTTACTACGTTGAAAGAAACTGTAAGGCAGATAAGAGCAGGACAGAACGGGCTTGGATTGGCAGATGGACTGACGAGACAGTTACTCCACGAAAACAGCGTGAAGCAGTCCTTGGTAGGGAGATTACTGAGGGTATGGACATTCGGGCAGCTAAAGTAAAGCTGGACCAGTTTAAGGCTGGATTGGCAAAAACTACTAACCAAATCAGGCAGCAGAGCACCCGAGCCGGGATTGACAGCCTCGGCAAGGATATGTCTGAAAACACCTTGACTGGCTGCTGGGAAATATACCTTGTCAAGCCAAAGGCCGGGATACTCCATAAAAATAAGCCAATATATACATCTGACA
>CAXMTO010000357.1:0-2801 GCA_964196355.1 uncultured Myxococcota bacterium | reverse complement strand
CTTGTTCCTGTATCTCTTCAAAATCCTATCAGTAAATCACTTGCCCCCATCAAACAGTAGGTTTACAGAATAGGATTTATCAACTGTTGCTCCCACAATAGCTCACGACAATCCATTAAAGCATTGCTCTGCCTTGCACCTACTGGGTGTTTTAACCTTACGCAATTGTTGATAAATTCAGAGAACTGAAGTGCGGATTTACTCAAAGGGTTACAAGTAACCTCTATGGGGATTGAATGGAGTGCCTGGAAGGGACAAGTAATATGATTCTCTGGTATTTTCTGAAATAGAAGACCCAGATAGCATAAAAAATCCGTGTTGCTTTGGGATCGCTGTAAAATTTCCAGCTGTGGTAGCCTTCAAAAGGCTCTGTATTACTAATACCTGTCAAAATTAAGCACACCTCTCCTGTGTAGTTCAGGGTTTAATCTTTTTCATATAGGTGTTGCCAGAAATCTTTACACAAAGATTCAATCTCAGGATGAGTCTTTCAAAGGTACGGGCAGATCATCTGTATAAATCATTTCACCTTTACCACATTCAGGACACCGAGAAATGTCATTCCCGGTTAAACGCAGCATTACTTCCTGGATCGTTTCCTCCTGTTTCTCAGTATTTTTAAAATGAGGATCTATCAGCCGTTGAATTAAAGGGATACTACCTTTTTTGTTTGCGCTCGCCAGAAAGCCATAGTAACGGATTTTCATGAATCCAGTTGGTAGAATATGCAGTAGGTATCTACGAATAAGTTCTCGTGCACTCACCGTTATTGACTTACTTTTATTTTCATCACTACGATCTCTGTAAGTAAAAGTTACATTATCATCTTTCAGTTCTGTAAGGCGATTGTTGGTAATTGCTACACGGTGAGTATAACGGCCAAGATATTCGAGAACCTGCTCTGGACCGCCAAATGGCTGCTTCGAGTACGCAATCCATGGCTTATCTTTGACGATTTTAATAAGTTGTAAGAATTTTTTTTGCTTCTCAAAATCAGCTGCTCTCCCGTAAAAGTCGAGCTTGTTTTGTTTGTACACATTTTCGAGTTTCCTCAGGTATCTTTTTTGAAATTCTTTAGCCAGTGACTGAACCCTGAAAAGATATTTGTTTTTGACCGCAATCCATTGTTTCTTATCAAAGGACAAGGCTCCTGCAGGGATAATGCAGTGTAGATGGAAATGATCCATCAGCTTCTGATTCCAAGTATGCAGGACAGAAATAAACCCCAGTTGCCCCTCAAGTCGCCACTGTGGATCTGCTGCAAAAGCTTGGAGTGTTTCTTTGACGGCCACAAACAGAATAGAGAGCATGATCCTTTTGTTAGTGAGAATGAGGGGATTAAGCTCATGCGGTAGTGTGAATACATTATGGAAATATGGACAGGGAAGCAGCTCTGCTTTTCTGGCACTGAGCCACTTCTCTTTTACAAGTGTCTGGCATTTTGGACAATGCCTATCGCGGCAAGAATTGTACGCATTCTTTTGAAAACCACAGTTGTTGCAAACCTCAATATGCCCGCCAAGTTCTGCTGTTCGACATGTTTCTATGTGCCTCATGGACTTTGATTGCTCAGAGGATAAGTAATTCTTTCTCCGAAAGTCCTCTCCGTACTTGCGGAAGACATCCGCTAACTCCAATGCTAGCTTATCATTACTCATCATCGTCCTCCTTTCCTGTTCCCAGAGAATCGAGAGGACTCTTCAGTTCTACATATCTGGCCGGAACGATATGCAGGTAAATCGTGGTTGTTTTTATTGAGGCATGGCCAAGGAGTTGGCTGATAGTGTAAAGGTCATAACCGTTGTATAACAGGTGTGTGGCGAAGCTATGTCGTAATGTGTGTAGACTACAGGGTTTATTTATACCTGCTTTTTTTTTGCGTCATAAAGAATCTGCGAGACAGAAGCACTACAAATATGCTTTTTCTTCTTTTGACCAGGGAAAAGCCAATATTCGGGTGAATACTCCACCCAGTATTCTCTGAGCTCATCAAGAAGTTTCTCAGATAAAGTGGTATAGCGATCTTTACGACCTTTGCCCTGTTCTACTCTGATCACCATCCTTGATCGGTCACTTTCAATATGTTCAGGCTTTAGGCGAATGGCTTCTCCAACTCGAAGCCCGGCACTGTAAATTGTCTTGAGAATAACTCTGTGTTTAAGATTGTCGATGTTGGATAAAAGACGACGGACTTCCTCCATACTCAGGACAGCAGGTAGTTTCCTGCCTCGGGGACGTGATGGCAAACCAAAACGATCATCAACCTCGCGTCCACAGATGTGTCTGTAGAAATAAGTGATACCGGAAAGATAATTCTTACATGATGACCAGGCCAGTTTGCGTTCCAATAGAAGATGACGGAAATATGCTCGCACTTGATCATCAGTCAGATTATCGGGTGCCAAATTATAATAACTTGCCAACCCTTTCATCGCAGCGATGTAGCCCCGCTTCGTGTGGTGCGCCAGACCATGAAATTCCATATGGTCGTTAAATTTCTTTCTCAGTTTACTGCTCATGTGAACCTCCTTGGATAAAATGAATAAGAACGACGTTACAAGTCCTTATCGACCAAAAAGATTCTTTGTGTAACCTATATTTGTAATGAAAAAGATGGCAGGACCAGCTGTTAGGAAATTATTTAGCAAGGAGTATGAGGGTGTCACCTGTCCGCGTAGCGGTTCAGTTCACAGGAACAAGGTCAATTTGCAGAATTTCTTAAATGGTTAATATTGCCATTGGAACAGTTGATGTACATCAATTATACAAAGAAATAGAATTTGAAATTTCAAAATCCCTAC
>CAXMTO010000356.1:0-3434 GCA_964196355.1 uncultured Myxococcota bacterium | reverse complement strand
TCCATGACTGCCAGGATTTTACGAAACTCATTGGACTGAATATGACGATCAAGCGATTTCTGGGACTCCCACTCCTCATACAGCATCAGGGATTCATCATTGCCGATTTCTCTGTAGATGCGGAAATCCTTACATTCCTTTGCTGCTGAAGTGGGGCCAGCCATAGATTTGATGATCGTTATGGTCTCGGTCTCATTTTCAGGCGTAAGAATTAAATTGAGCGTCATGGTGTACATTTGGGCCTCCATTATAGGTTGCCTGACAAATAACAATCACTGGTCGTGCAAAGTAAAAAATATAAATGTCAATATGTAATATTCATTCTTATTGCACCAATTATGCCAAACAGGAATTATAAGTAATAGCATTACTTATCTTGCTGAAATTAAAGCCTTGTTTGGCGGCTCAGTTATGAGGGAAAGGAAGAGAAAAAGAGAGTTTGGTGTCGAAATATCAACTAATGTTGAAATATAGACAGATTGCTTGGGGGGATATATATAAAAAGGACTGGAATTTTTTTTGGAGAAGGGTGACCTACAGCTATGAACGCTTAATTCCTAACTTTTTCATCTTAGATATAAGCGTGGTGCGATTAAGGCCTAAAACTTGTGCGGCACCATTTATACCGCCTACTTGCCAGTCGCAACGGTCCAGGGCATTCAGAATATGAGTGCGTGTCATATCTTCAAGTGTATCGTTCTTTTTGATAATGACATTTTCCGGTTCAAAAAGAAGTGGATTAACCCTTAGTACAGAATCTGCACCAAGTATCATCGAACGTTCAATGATATTTCTCATCTCCCGGATGTTCCCTGGCCATGAATAACTTAGAAATAATTTCATTGACCGTTCAGTAATGCTTTCAATTTTTTTACCCATGGCCTTTTCAAATTCTCTAACAAAATGCCAGACTATCAACGGTATATCTTCACGACGGTTGCGCAAAGGAGGAACTGTGATCGGAAAAACATTCAAGCGATAATAGAGGTCTTCACGAAACTTTCCTTTTTTTACAGCATTCTGCAGGTCCTGATTGGTGGCAGCAATGATCCGAACATTCACAGAGATAGTCTTTGTGCTGCCCAACCGTTCGAACTTTCCCTCCTGCAACACACGGAGTAGTTTTATCTGCAGCTCCGGCGGCAGTTCAGCTATTTCATCAAGAAAGAGGGTTGAATTGTGTGCAGCTTCAAAGCGTCCAATTTGTCGGGATACAGCCCCTGTGTAAGCGCCTTTCTCCCGGCCGAACAGTTCATTTTCAATAAGCGTCGGAGGCAGAGCACCGCAGTTTACCTTGATCATTAACTGCTTTTTTCTCGTACCCAACTTATGTATTTCATCTGCCACCAACTCCTTGCCGGTTCCTGTTTCGCCCAAAATAAGAACATTGGTATCCTGTGATGCCACTTTCTCAATTTGAGACAGGACGTGCATGATCGCATCACTATGGCCGATGATTTCTTTGTGGCTTAATTGGACCTCAATTTCTTCGCGGAGATAAAGGTTCTCGCTCTGAAGTTGTTCCTGCAGTTTTAAAATCTCAGAATGCGCTTTGTAGAGTGTTTGGTCTTTGTTTTTTCGATCTAAGGCATTGGCAAAAATCTCGTTTACCAGGGTAAGGCGCTGCACAATGTCATTCGACCATGATTGTTCTTTTATCAAATTTGAATATGCAATGGCGCCAATTATCAATCCAGAGATTCTAAGGGGTATTAATATGAAAGCTTTGATTCCGTGCTCTTTTGCATACTGCTTTTCCTGTATAGCTTTCTCCGGTAAATCGTCAATTTTAGAAATCCGCCGAATTTTTCCTTTTTGGATTGATTCCGAAAACCAGGGCAGTTTATCACTCACCAGAAATTCTGGAACGTGATGTGTCGGGTCTTCGACATAACTGTGAGTCAGGTATAATTGTTTTTTATCTTTTGAAAATTGATGCAAAGTGATTCGTTGAATGTCGAGACTTACAGAAATGAGTTTGAGGCCATTATTAATTTCATCATCTATCCGATCAACCGGTAAATTGATAAATCTTGATGAAAGGGATGATATCGATTTTTCGAATTGCAGCTGCCCCTTGATTTTCGAATAGGCATTTATGAGCTTTTTCTCAGCATTTCGTCTCTCCAAAGAATTGGCAAAAATCTCGTTTACCAAGATAAGGCGCTGCACAGTGTGGTCCCGCCATGTCCGTTCATTGGTCATATCTGTATATGAAATGCCGCCAATTACTGAATCAGCGACTCTAAGTGGAATGGTTACAAAAGCTTTAAACCCTTGCGTTTTCGCATACTGCCTTTCCGGCACAGCATCCTCCGGTATTTCGTCAAGTTTAGAGATCCGCAGGATTTTTCCTTTTAGGATTGATCCTGTAAACCAGGGTAGTTGGTCACTCACCAGAAAGCTTTGGGGAAGTTTGGTCGGATTTTCCGCATAACCGTGAGTCAGGTGGAATTGTTTTTTGTCTTTTGAAAACTGAAGCAAAGCGATTCTTTCAATGCCGAGACTTTCAGAAATGAGCTTGAGAGCTTCATTAATTTCCTCATCAATCTGATCAAACGACAAATTGATGAATTTGGTGGAAAGAGTTGCTAACAGCTCTTCGAATTGCAGTTGTCCCCTAATTTCCAAATAAGCTTTATCGAGTTGCTGTTCTTGATTGCTTCTCTTTTTAGCAACACTTTTAATAGGTTTAACAGTCATAGTTTTGCTGTAGTTGCTTTTTTCGAATTAAAATGAGAATACTAAGTATTTATAATACAATCATAACCTGACAAAATAACGATGCAAATGTAATTTGGTAGGTTATGGATGTTGGCGTCAATAGACATATAATTTTGATGGAGATTACGAGGAAATTAGCCTTGCTTAAGCAAGTCAACATGTTGGCAAGTAATCTTGACTTTATAATCCTGGACTAATTACAATCTAATCCCCATCGCAACCAAGGGTTGATTAACGCTAATCATATAGGGTCCCAATGTCTAGCTTGACCAAAATTATAGCCGTCCTTTGCAGAGACGTGTCGAGAGTCCTACGGAAAAGTATCGGACAGATCTTCACAACACACCTTTCCTACGTGGCACTCAGCATGGCTCTGTTCACTCCGTTGGTGGGGGTTATCGGCCAGTTCCTGCTGGGCTTATCCGGCCAATCTGTACTATCCGATTTGGATATCGCCTATTTTTTCCTGACACCATTCGGGATGGCAGCCCTGATATTGTTTGCCGCCCTGCTGATGACCATCCTTGTGTTTGAGCTGGCATCATTGATGGCCATCAGTGCCGGAAGCATTCAGGGGCTTCACATTGGCATTATGTCCGCACTATATTTCACAGCTAAGCGGGCGAAAAGGATCTTCTTTTTCGCTATCCGGCTGATTATACGGGTGCTGGTAATCGTCCTGCCATTCCTAGCCGTCTGCATTGCTATCG
>CAXMTO010000355.1:0-7401 GCA_964196355.1 uncultured Myxococcota bacterium | reverse complement strand
TGTTAAATAGCCCACTCAAGGCCAAGGTCACGTAATTTCCCATCTCTGGGATTACCAGTGGTGTCATCCCAGCCCAGCAAATCATAATATTGAGCCCGCATCCCGACAAAGGCTTCTTCACTGACACCTCGTCCCTTGGCGGGCCCATCTGACAGTTTTTCGAAAAGGCGCTCTGGAAGCGTATCATCCTCTGCTGTAAATCCCTGCCGTGCATTGATCTGGCGCAGCATGTTTATTCGCCTCTCCCCCACCTTCATCAGCTCAAACATTGTGCACTCCCAGCCAGTCGCATGGCGCAGAAGATCTTCCAGGTCGCGATAGCTGAATAAACTGCCACACCCCCAACAGAACATGCAGAGACAGAGAGCATCCATCAAACTGTAGTAATACTGTGAATAGACAGTCATACGAACCTTGTTCAGGTCAGTGCAGTCGATCTCACCACCGCCAAGTATCCCAAGCCCCTTGGATATTTCAGCCTCACTGGAAAGAAGCCAGTCATGCTCATTGGACATGTGATCGGCACCAATGGGGTTCACGCCATACATCAATGCAAGGCTCGGTTTAACCTGAGCCATATGAACAGCAGGTACTTTATTTTTTACATGAATGGCATAGGGTTTCGTTTTAGCACCCAGTTTCCTCACTGCAGCCACAGGGCCATCCGCCAGGATATCACCTATACCCCGCCTGTTTACGACTTGGTCTATAAGCCAGAACAGCCCTTCTGGATCATTAAACCCAAGCTGCCTGCCATCGCAATCCGCTGGAGACAAGACACCTGCTTCCAAACATTCAAAAAGGTAGGATGCAATGCCACCCATGCTGATAGTGTCAAGTCCATAATTATTGCAAAGCTCATTCGCCTTGGCAACGGCGACAGCATCGGTAATATCCAAATTGGTCCCTAAAAGTCCAAGCGTTTCAAATTCAGGTCCCCCCAGCCGATCCGTCACTTTCCATGGCGACTCAGCCTTCACCTTTTTCCTGCAGCCCAGAATGCACCCGAAACAAGTAGTGTTTCCCGCTCCAATTTCCTTCTCATAGGTGGCGCCATGAAGATTCATATAATCTTTATGCCAGCTTTTGGAAAAGTTGTGGGTGGCCATATTCCCCCCCTTCGCCTGGGGAGCCACAACTCCGGGAGTTCCGAGTTTTTTTAGTGTTTCAGGAAAACCCGACCCGGGCAGGTTTTTCAAACCAAGTTTGGCAAGATTTTTCAAACCAGCAGCATCTTCAAACTCAACCGTGCCTTTTCCTTTAACCACAAGAGCCCGTAGATTCTTACTGCCGAAAACCGCCCCCATCCCTCCACGGCCAGCTGCGTTATTGAAGTCACCCATAAGGCACGCAATTCGCACCAACCTCTCACCTGCGGGGCCGCACTGGAGTATGCTTATGTTTTTGTCTCCATATTCACCGGTTAATGTGTCGTGGGCTTCAAGGACTGTTTTTCCCCAGATCTCCTCTGCCCCCTTAATTTCAACACTGTCCCCATCGACAAGGAGGTAACTGGAAGCATCTGCCTTTCCTGTGATAACAATGGCATCGTAACCGGCTCGTTTTATCATTGGACCGATACTCCCCCCCAGTTGACTGTCTCCAGCCCCACCTGTTTCAGGAGATAAAGCGGTTATGCAGCTGCGGCTGACGCCACTGACAGCAGCTCCCGTTGTTATACCCGGGGCAATTGTGACAATATTTTCAGCAGCGAAAGCATCCGTTTTCGCAGTGAGCTCTTTTAATAAAAAATAGGCACCAAAACTACTCCCACCCATATAGGTTCGATAGAATTCTTTTGGCATTTCAATACGTTCAATCTTGCCCTCTGTGAGATCAACCCTTAGAATGATTCCAGTAAATCCTTTAGCCATCGACGGTATTCCTCCTGTGAAAATAAATGTATTGTCCGTGGACTTTTATAAAAACTTAATATTAAAGGACTTTCCTATAAAGTTCCATGAGATTTTCTCTGGTACAGGGCCTTGGATTGGACTGATGACATCCATCAAGAAACGCTTTTTCAGTGAGCTCTTCAAGATCTTCTTCCTTCACTCCCACATCAGATAATTTTTCCGGAATACCAATACGTTTTTTGAGATCCTCTACAGCCTCAATCGCCTTTTCAGCAGCGTCAGAACTGGACAGGCCAAAGGTGTTGATACCAAAACATGCTGCCACTTTTGCATATTCTTCCAGACAACTCTCTTTATTAAAGTTCATAACAGGTACAAGACAGATGGCATTGGCGAGACCATGGGGAACATGGGAAACCGCTGACAATGAGTGGGACAGAGAATGCGCAGCGCCAAGATCCTTCTGGAAGGAGACAGCCCCCATCATGGCCGCGAGCTGCATATATCCCCTGGCCTCAATATTATCAGGCTCCTTTACAGCGAGTTCGAGGTATTTCGCCACAAACTCGATCCCTTTGAGGGCAATGGCATCACACATGGGGTGGAAATCTTTAACAGATAAGGCCTCTACACAATGTGTAAATGCATCCATCCCGGTTCCTGCAGTCAGGCCTGGGGGCATCCCCATGGTGAGCTCCGGATCAAGCAGTGCAATGGAGGGAATAAGCAAGGGGCTGCACACAAGAAATTTTCTTCCAAGCGCAACAGATGTTATAACTGAACAGCTTCCCACTTCACTGCCCGTACCTGAGGTTGTGGGAATGGCCACCATAGGGGGAAGGGGCCCTTTTATATTCTGATTTCCACCAGTGGATATATCATAATCGTTAACCTTGCCGCCCAGGGCTGCTATAACCTGCACCATTTTAGTTGCATCCAGTGCACTACCGCCACCAAGACCAATAAGACCATCACATCCCTGTTCCTTATAAACATCCACTGCCTTTTGAATATCACTGTCCAGAGGATTGGGGTTGACCTGGGAAAAAAGGCCAAACTCTACGCCTGAATCGTTTAAAATTCCTTCAATCTTCGGAAACACATCAGTTTCAATCATCCCAGGATCGGTAACGAGCAGAGGCTTTTTTATCCCAACATCCCCTAAATACCGGGGAAGCTCATATATAGCACCGACGCCAAAATATATGGTGGTCGGAAATGAAAATCGTGAAATACTACTATTCATAATTATTCTCCATTTTTTTCTGCGCTAAAGGGCAGGACCAGCTCATTGACCCAGTTTTTAACCTCACACTCTTTTATATCACTGGATAGGATATCATCATCAATGACAAGCTGCCATCTCAGATCTTTCCTGTCTGGCTCCTTATAAAGGGCTTTCATTTTGTCCACCATAGCTTTCAGTTCGTCGGGATGCCGGAAAAAGCCTCCCTTTATAAGCTTTTCCTCCCTGGCAATTATCAGACATGCCATTTCGTGGAGGTTATATTCCGGATGGTACTGAACAGACCAGAAGGTCCCTTTTTTATGGGTGACGGCAAGAGCCTGGACAGGTGTAAATTCATTGCCTGCCAGAACTACGCCCCCTTCCGGTATTTCAGTTACATAGTCATCATGGCTTATATACGCTTCGTAGACAAGGGGTTTTCCCTGGAACAGGGGATGATTTTCCCCTTCAGTAGTAAGTTTGATTTTCCTTGCAATACCCATCTCTTTTCCTCTGGGGTTAGGTGCAACCTTACCGCCTGCAGCAACCACAGACATCTGAAGACCCCAGCAGCTTCCAAAACTTGGAATACCTATCTCATAGCAAAGCTTTGCCAGCTCAATCTGTTTGCTGACACTTGAATTTTCTTCATCATAGATGGAGAGATTACAACCGGTCCAGAGAATTCCTGAATATTGTTTGAGTTCCTTTTCTGCCGGCATATTCACACCGAAATCACTTGGCAGCAACACATCATACACTGCGCCAGGGAGATTTCTCTGCAGCATATCACCATAAAGCTTCCAGGCATACTGCATTCCTGCAGCATCCAGATCATCCCGGCTCGCTTTTGAATATCCATCAATAACGAGAAAACGCAACGCTGTTCCCATTTTTCCCTCCAGCAGCTATTTATTATTTAATTTGTCTACAATTCCAGCCAGGTCTGCATAATCTCTACAAATGGCATCTGCACTGGTGTCGCTACTGCCACGGTCATTCACCACAGTAGTATAAATACCTCTAGCCCCCAATGTTTGCGGGCCTTTAATATCTTTTGTATCTCTGTCACCAATGTGGACAATTTTTGTTATTTCCACCCCAAGGCCCTCGGCAGCAGCAGTGAAAGTCCTTGAATCAGGCTTTGAACATCCAATCTCATCGGAAAAAATAAATACATCAAAGTATTGTTCAATGTTATTTGCCTTCAGTAGTTCGCGGAGAACGCGACCGGAACTGAAAATCGTATCGGAAATCACACCCAGTTTATATTTACCATGGAGTTCTTTGATTGCCTCCACAATACCGGGGGCGAGATCAAGCTGAATTTCCAGTTCCATTTCTTCATGAAGCCTTACAAGTTCTGCCATCTCCTGGTCCGGCAATGTTCTTCCAAGCCCCTTTAATACCACCTCAAGTCGTTCAATCACCGACCAGGTACAGCTATGTCCATACCAGACCTTGCGAAAAGCCGCATCAGCAGCACCATAGGCGACATCAACCATGCCCTTGTCAACAGGCTCGAGCTTTTCCAGAAAATTCCACACCAGTTCTCTTCTTGTCAGATATTTGGACAACAAGCCCTTTGCACTTCTTTTGGGTTCATCAGAATCATCAACAATAATAGTATCCCAAAGATCAAAGGTCACCGCACTTATATTACCACCCATACCAAACATCCCTTTTATCTATTTTCTGAATTCCAACCGTAAATATTTTCCATTTCATCGCTCCACAACACTGTATCTCTATTCTTAGCTATAGATAATGTTTTATCGATGTTGTCAAGTGTTTATTTTATTTCCAAAACGAACACACCGGCGAAAAAATAACAAGGTCCGCATATGGCTGTATTTACGCAATTACTATCACTCTTAGTCAAATATTTACTCCATGCCATCTAATCCCCCCTACTTTAAGGCTACCCCTTAGGGGAAATTTCAAACAGAATCGATCACAACCTGACTAAAACTCTCAGAACAGATAAAGGTAGAGTTAAAAATTCTTCCTGACAAAATTACTCTCAATGTTTATATATGCAGATGCAAATGAAAACGGAAGTTCTCAATTATTGGAGAAAACATTTTACAGATAATGGAGTCCAAATGGCCAGTAAAACTTTGTATGACAAATTATGGGACGAGCATCTGGTGGATGAACAGCCGGATGGGACAGCACTCATCTACATTGACAGACAGCTTCTGCATGAAGTGACATCTCCTCAGGCCTTTGAGGGAATGCGCATGGTTGGAAGACGACCATGGAGACACCAGGCAAACCTGGCAACCCCCGACCATAATGTGCCGACGACTAAAACAGAGCGGCTGGGTGGTATTGAAGCTATCAGTGACCGGGTTTCAAGGCTGCAGGTGCAGACTCTGGACACTAACTGCACAGATTTCGAAATCAAACAATACGGCATGAATGATGAACTGCAGGGAATCGTCCATGTTATCGGTCCAGAGCAGGCTATTACCCAGCCAGGCATGACCGTGGTCTGCGGTGACTCTCATACCTCAACCCATGGCGCTCTCGGAGCCCTCGCCCAGGGCATTGGCACCAGCGAAGTCGAACATGTACTCACTACCCAGTGCCTGGTACAAAAAAAGATGAAAAACATGCTGGTCAACGTTAACGGCCAATGTGAAGCAGGCGTAACAGCAAAGGATATCGTTCTCTCTATCATTGGCCGCATAGGGACAGCCGGCGGCACTGGCTGTGCTATTGAATTTGGTGGTGAGGCTATTAGGGCGCTGTCCATTGAAGGCAGAATGACTGTCTGTAATATGGCCATTGAGGCAGGCGCCAGAGCGGGAATTATCGGAGTCGATGACAAGACCGTCGATTATATGCAAGGAAAGCTTTATTCACCTAAAGGTGCACTCTGGGATGATGCTGTCACTGCCTGGAGGGAGATGGTCTCCGACAAAGACAGCGTTTTTGACCGCGTACTCGAAATCGACGCCGCGTCGATAAAACCTCAGGTAACCTGGGGAACCTCCCCGGAAATGGTGGTAGGCATTGATGGTCGAACACCTACCACTGGCGAAATGGCGACAAAAGCAGAAGAGACTGCTTTAAAAGGTGCTCTTGCCTATATGGGATTAGAGGAAGGGCAGAAAATAGTCGACATCACGCTGGATCGCGTTTTTATTGGCTCATGTACTAATTCCCGCATCGAAGATCTGCGAGCAGCTGCAACAGTTGTCAAGGGGCATAAGGTTGCGTCGTCGTTGAAGCAGGCCCTGGTGGTACCAGGATCAGGCCAGGTAAAGCAGCAGGCTGAGGCCGAAGGACTGGACAAGATTTTTGTCGAAGCTGGTTTTGAATGGCGGCAGCCCGGCTGCTCCATGTGCCTGGCAATGAATGATGATAAACTTGGTGAGGGTGAACATTGCGCCTCAACGTCCAACAGAAACTTTGAGGGGCGACAGGGCTTTGGAGGCCGGACACATCTGGTCAGCCCGGCAATGGCTGCAGCAGCGGCCGTGGCTGGACATTTTGTTGACATACGAAGTTGGAGATATAAATAATGGAAGCCTTTAAAAAATACACCGGACGAGTAGCCCCCATGGATCGGATCAACGTTGATACCGATCTGATAATACCAAAACAATTTCTAAAATCGATCAAGCGGAGCGGTTTTGGCGTAAATCTTTTTGACCCGATACGGTATCTGGACGAAGGACAGCCGGATACAGATAACAGCAACAGACCGCTTAATCCTGATTTTGTCTTAAATCAGGAACGATATAAAGATGTAAGCATCTTGCTGGCACGGCAAAATTTCGGTTGCGGATCGAGTCGCGAACATGCTCCCTGGGCTCTGCTGGATTATGGCTTCAAGGCAATAATTGCCCCGAGTTTCGCTGATATTTTTTTCACCAACTGCCTCAAAAACGGCCTGCTGCCCATCGCTTTGTCTGAAGAGCAGGTGGCGCAGCTGTTTAATGAACTCGCTGCAGAAAAAGGCTATGCGCTTGAGATCGATCTGGAAGAAGAAAAAGTTGTTCTCCCGGACGGTACAGCCATGCACTTCTCCATCGACCCATTTCAAAAACATTGTCTGCTGAACGGCCTTGACCAGATTGCAATCACACTGGAAAAGAGTAGCGCAATAAAAGAGTATGAGAAACAACGCAGTCAATCGCATCCATGGTTGTTTGCGGATGTTTCCTAGCCAGTCAATCTACCCCGGATAATTTCTACGACTAAAGTCAGATCGGGTCGTCACGTTTTTATTTCGGGTACCATATACATGGTTTGTAAATACTGGGGCAGACAGGTTTTTAAACCTGTCTGCCCCAACTGTTTTCA
>CAXMTO010000354.1:0-8357 GCA_964196355.1 uncultured Myxococcota bacterium | reverse complement strand
AGTACCGGCCAGGAATTTTTAACTGCCCTGGTTATCGGATACGAGGTGGGCATTCGAGCCGGGTTGATCCGTCACGCAACATATAACACTTATCATTCCTCCGGAAGCTGGGGTGCAATAGGAGGGGCTGCTGCTGCTGGAAAACTTCTCGGACTGTCCCCTACAAAGCTCCGTCATGCCCTTGGCGCTGCCGAGTATCATGCGCCTATAGCCCCAATGATGAAATGTATTGAAGTTCCGAGCATGGGAAAAGACAGTGTCGGTTGGGGCTGTATGGTGGCAATAATGTCCGCGATTATGGCTGACAAAGGATTTACCGGCATAAATCCGATTTTTGAGGATTCTCCCGAAGAGAAATGGATAAAATCTTTAGGCCGATCATTTGAAATCATGAACCTGTATTTCAAACCCTATGCCGCCTGTCGATGGGCACAGCCAGGAGTGGACGGCGCCTTGAAAATCATGGAGGAGAACAGGCTTGAATCTAAAGATATAAAGCAGATCAAGGTATTTACATTTCAGGAGTCTGCTGCCCTAAGTACTGATTATCCACAAAATACAGAAGAAGCACAGTACAATATTGCATTCCCCATTGCAGCAGCCCTCCTCGACGGTGAGGTCGGCCCGGATCAAGTGCTTGCTCCACGACTTTTTTCAAAGGATATCCATCTCATGATGGATAAAATCCAGATCATTGCCCAGGATAGGTTCCAAAAAGAATTCCCACAAAAAGCGGAATCGGAAGTTGAAATTACGACCACTGCCGGAAAACTATTTTCCTCAGGTGTAATGTCGGCGAGATGGGATCCTCATACTACCTTCCCGACGGATATGGAACTGGAAAAAAAATTCTTATGGCTCACATCTCCTGTTCTCGGGAAAAGCCAAGCAGAATCTCTAGTCAATCTGATTTGGAATTTTGACCTGCAAGAAACGCTGGATAAGATGATTCATTTGTGCATTGTCCATAAGGAGGCTTAGTGCCTTACTCCTGAAAACCATGGGTCATATTTGGTTAAGCCAGGCGAGTGACTACTATTCAATCGATGATGAATTACTCTTTTGCAGGAGCTGAATGAGCAGACCCTGCTGCCTTAAGTTTTTTATAATTTTCGGCGAAAACAGGGTCAACCTTCTCGATTGCACCCCACAGGCGTTTAATAAAATCTGGCGGAAAGGTATACATCGGGAGACCATCTTCCTCCACCAACCCACGCTGTTTCGGCGACAGTCCATAGCTCAAAGTCATCAAAATATCGCTGCTGACCCACGGGCTGCTGCGAAAATACCCATGACCGTGAGCACCTTCTGCACCTTCTGCATTCGTCACATTGATCAGACTGATTCGATCTGCATATTCAACCAGTGCTTTGCGGCCCCAGGGGGTCAACTCACCCCCCGACCCGCCAAACATCTGGCCGAGACGTTGACGCCTTGTCAGGAAATGGGATACACCCAAAGCCTTGTCGGTTTCTGACATGTAAACTGTCATATGCTTCTGCATGTTTAACAGACCGTCTGAAATGTATGAAGTAAATACCCCCCTATCCAGGTCACTCCCGACAAGAATGACATTATGAATACGCAGCTTCGCGTAGATTTCCTCGGCACTTTTTCCCTGGTAAATTAATGATAGCTGTTCCAGGGCTCGGGTCATCAAGCGAGTACCATTACTGTACCCAATCAAGTGAACCTGATCTACATCCGTCTGCTCAGCAATAGCCTCCAGCAAGAGTCGAAAATTTCGGGCATAGCCAGCCGACGTATCCGAATCCTTGATATAGGCAAATGCACTGGGCGTGGACGGCCACGCGTAGGCAATGAAGGCACCATCGTAACCCATAAAGTGCCAAAGCTCGGAGGCAACGAGAACGGGGTTTTCATACACAACCTTATAACCATGCACATAGATATAAACATGCTTCTTCTTTGACAAGGCAAGCTGAGAATTTATCGCATCGACAAATCGCCCGGTTGCATCGGGCGGAGGGTTATCAGGAAACATTAAATCGATATCTGCCCAATACGGCACTGAACTCCCCAAAAAGCCCCATTCTTCGATAGAATCTATTTTGATGGGGAACTTGTCAGACCGGGTCTTCAACATTGATACATTTCGAGCAACATCCCAATTGTATTGGCTATTCCCGGCTTTCACTCTGGCTACTCCAAGACGAACAAGCAGCCCACGGTCGTTGGCGTAGTAGTGTTGGGGGTCATCTTCGCTCGCCGGCTGACGGTCGGTCGCATAGAGTATTCCTTTGTAGGGAATATTAGGTATCGGATTTATTTCAGGAAGCGGGTTTATAAGTCCATCTCCATACACGTCCGGCGCCGGCATAAGGTTTACCTGGTCGACAGGGAGACTGGCACAGCTCGTTATCATCAACAGTGCTGTAGCACAAACCGCTCTTGTTGCCGATGCCATCATTGACTGCGAAAAAATCATCATAATTCTATATTCCTGTATGAGTTACGAATTGTCGATTTTCTGACATAAACCGGTAAACGGTAAAAATCCTGCACTCTTTTAAGTACTCTCTTGAGGGGTATAAGTGCCTTGGTGGTGTAACTATTTAATTAATTTAAACAAAAGTTCTTTGTTTTCTTGTTTTTTATGACAGAGTTTCAGTAGTAAGATACTAATAGTGCATGATGCAAAATATTACAAATACGGCAGACCAAAATTCAAGCTGCAATTTAAATTCCCAAGCCTAACCTCAGCCAAACAGCTCGCCTGTTTTTTGCTCCTCTCGTCAGTAATGATTTGCAGCATTGAACGGATCGGGTACCGTTGACAATTCAATCATTGGACCGCAAGATTATGAATTATACAGAATAGGTTGATATCTCTTTGCTTAGGTAAAAGCTTTTGACGATTTTTTTTGCAGCAATGAAACCATTGTATTAGTATCTGATTTGTCAGAGCATTTATGAAACTGCGGCGAGTGAGGAATGTTTTATGAAAGTTGGGATTGGATATTGTAATAACCGAGATGCTTATTATTCCGGCAGATCAGCAGCGGGTGATGCAACTCGTAATGGTGATTTACAGAGGATGGACTTTGCCATAGCTTTTTGCGCAGGCCAACTGGATCATGAAGAATTCTTGCGAGGTATGAAGGAGATTCTCGGCGACACACCCATAATTGGTGGGTCATCAATTGGAATAATCACGAATAACAACCTTTCATACACTGGTTTTCCCTCAGGAGTTGCAGTCTTTCAATTCGACAACATAAAATTTCAAATTGCGGTTGTCGAAGGTCTTGATAATGATGAAAATACGGCAGGGTGCAGTCTGGCAGACAAATTACCCAGCACGCAGGAAGACAGACTTTTGCTTATGTTCTATGATTCAATAAAAGTCCCGGCAACAGCTACATCACCTCCTGTTTTGAACGCTGCCCCTCCTCTAATTGCTGGAATTGAATCAAATCTCCAATCAAATTTGCCTGTTATCGGTGCCGGGTTACTCGGGGATTATCAATTTACTAAAGCAAAACAATTCTGCGGTTCTGATATCTGTGAGCAGAGTGCTGTTGGCGCAGTTATTTCGGGGCCTGTACATGTGTATCACACTGTAATGCACGGATGTTCCCCTCTTGATGGTAAATATCGTAAAATAACAAAAATGCACGACTCAGTTATCCATGAACTTGACGGTGAACCAATTGTTGAGGTAATTGACAACATATATGGGGATCAGGACTGGAGAAAACAGCATCCTCTTGATCTTTTAACAATTGGAGTGAACTATGGGGAGAGATACAGATATCAAGAAGACAAATATGTCAATAGGCTCATTACAGGAATTCTGCCAGATGGCAGTGGTATCGGGATATTTGAGCCAGATCTTGAGCAAGGCATGGAAATTCAGTTTATGTTGAGAGATGGCAATAAGATGATTGAATCTGCAAGGAACAATTCAAGACGCATCATGAAGAATGTTATTGATGACGGGAAAACACCTGTTTTTGCCTTTTATGTTGACTGTGCGGGAAGAGCGGCAAAGCTGTCAAATACAGAATCAGAAGAGGCAGCAGAAGTTCAACAGGTGATGAATGAACATAATACTCCTATGCTGGGTTTTTACTCCGGGGTTGAGATTGGGCCTATTCTTGGAAAGAACCGCGGCCTTGATTGGACAGGTGTTTTGATGGTTTTAGCTAAGGACAAGTAAAATGGAAAATAAAAATCATTTGGCAGAAACATTAGAAAAAAGATGCTCAGAGTTGGAGCAACAGGTGAAATATTACAAGGCCATTGCAGAAGAAGCCGGACAGAAACGCTTGAGAGAAGTTGAACAGTTAAACAGACAAATATTTGAGCGGAAAAAAGCAGAAGAAACACAAGCCAACCTTGAAAAACGACTCCGACAATCCCAAACAATAGAAGCTATCGGGTTGATGGTCGGTGGTGTCGCCCATGATCTGAACAATATACTTTCGGGAATTATCGGCTATCCTGAACTAATATTGAAGACCTTACCCGATGACAGCGACCTGAGAGAATCGATTGTTGCCATTAAGAATTCCGGCTACAGAGCTGCAGCTGTTGTTGCAGATCTTCTGACTCTAGCAAGGGGTGTTGCCAGCACGAGAGAGGATCACGACCTGCATTCAATCATTAAAGAACAATTGGATTCACCAGAATGTAAAGAGCTAAGCGTGTTGCCTTCAAAGGTAAAGCTTGAATACCATTTGAATGCGCAGGAATCCTATATTTCCTGTTCACCGGTCCACATTAAGAAATGTCTCATGAACTTGATAATAAACGCAGCTGAAGCTGTCACCACTTCTGGAACAATCAACATTACTACCTCAAACCATTCGCTTGATCGACAAGCCGCTGCTGAACGCAACCTGAAAGTTGGTGACTATATTCTGCTCAAGGTAAAAGACAATGGCCCCGGTATTTCGGAAAAAGACCTGGGACACATTTTTGAACCGTTTTACACCAAGAAGAAAATGGGAAAAAGCGGTACAGGGCTTGGACTTATGGTGGTTTTCAATACCGTGGAGGAACATGGCGGTAGAATATCAGTACAAAGCACAGATGATGGCACATGTTTTCAGATGTGTTTCCCTTTAGCCGTAGAAAATAGAGCCGTTCCCAGAGAAAGTAATACGGCAGAGGCCATTACAGGTCAAAAAGAGCATATTCTTGTGGTAGATGACGACCCTCAAATGCTTGATCTAGCGAGTAAAATGCTGACAACATTGGGCTATACAGTGGATTCTGTCTGTTCAGGTGAAGAGGCTGTCAAATTTGTTAAAAAGCAGTCAGTCGATTTAATAGTATTGGACATGCTGATGGAGCCAGGTATGAATGGTTATCAAACATACAGGGAAATCGCTAAACTGTACCCAAATCAGAAAGCACTTATTGCCAGTGGATTTTCAGTAAGTGATGATGTGGAAGCTGCAATGAAACTGGGTGCTGGTGGATTTATAAAAAAACCCTATTCAATAGATCAATTTGGTCTGGCAGTTAAGGAGGTGTTAAATAGCTAAGGTGGGCTCCGCCCACAATCCAAAAGATAAATTATTAAACCACAGAGAGCGCAGAGAGCGCAGAGAGCGCAGAGGACACAGAGATAGAATTTTTTTCTCTTCTCTCTCTGTGTCCTCTGTGGTTTAAGTTTTTCTTGTTTTTATAGCAGGGTTTCAGGAGTAAGGTACTAACACCCCACAAGGGGGAGTTGTAGTCGCCCCCCCCCCGAATCTCTTGAATATAGATACAAATTATTTAGCATCTGGATAAAAGAGTTGTTTACCTTCCAGCTTGTAGTCTCCAATCAGCTTCTGCCCTTTAGCTGAAATAAGCCAGTCAACAAACTGCATGGTCATATCGTACTGGACATGGGGATAGTTTGCGGGGTTCACAGGAATAATACCATAGGGGTTTGCCAGGTCAGCTCCACCCTCACAGAGGACATCCAACTCAACTGCAGGGGTTTTACCGTATTTGTATTTTATGTAGGTTCCACGATCACTCATGGTATACCCCTGTTTTTCCTCGGCAAAGGTGATGGTTTTTCCCATCCCCTGCCCAATTGACATATACCATGCTTTTGAATCGGCAGGTACACTGCAGGAGATCTCTTTCTTTTTACCTTTTTTAACTATGGTCTGGGTCTGCTCAGCAAGTATTATCCCTGATGCTTTCCAGAGAAACTGTTCTTTTGTGTGGGTTCCGCTGTCATCCCCGCGTGAAACAAAGGTTGCCTTTACTCCCGCTATTTTTTCGAGGGCCAACCCTGCATCGGACATCCCTTTGATACCTGCCGGATCTGCATCAGGCCCAAGGATAACAAAATCATTGTGCATTACTGCATATCGTTTTGTACCAAATCCGTCGGCAACGAATTTGTCTTCACGGCCTTTTGCATGAACAAAAATCACATCAACATTGCCGTCCTGACCGTCCCTTATGGCTGCTCCTGTCCCTTTAGCAATAACTTTCACAGAAATGCCAGTATCCTTTTTAAACTCGGGCAAAAGAAGATCCAAAAGCCCTGACGATTGTGTACTCGTCGTGGTAGACATTTTCAGCACTTTATCGGTAGCAACTGCATCAGACAAAAGAAACCAAAAAACACATACAAACCCTATACAGGCAATTACTGTTCTATTCATTGTTCTTCTCACTTGTAAAATTGTCAGAAAATAACCTTTCCCCTCATAATGACCATTGTGACCTGCAAATGAATTACATCATCCGGAAAAGGTAAATAATCAAAGCGATCGTTTTTTCCAACAACATCCGCCTTATTCTTTTAAAAGAACTCTAGATCACCAAAACTAACACTTCTGTGCATGCTCTATCCTTTTCCAATTCTCTGACACATTCTTGATGAAATCATTTGATCTTCGTGACTATTCCACTCAGACGACTGGCCGCCCTGCAATTTCACATGGCGTTTTTTCCCGATCAGGTTGTGCACCATTGTGGAATGACGATAATTGCAGGGAAAGCGATGTCCTTGTGTGATTCTGAAGGACAAGAGGAGAGAGGGTTGATAAACTGGAGAGGTTGCTTGGCAGTCTTGCCCTCCATCCTCTTGCAATTGATTGCAGGAGGATGGAGGGCATTGGCAACAGGTGAATTCAGTGGCAAAAATTTACTTCTACGTTTTAACCAGACTAACACCCCACAAGGGGCGGGGGTAGTTTTTACTGCTGATCGAGAGCATAAAAATAGTAGCGGTTCAGATCTATCATGCCTGAGGACATTCTGTCAGATTCATTAAAAGCGTTTTGAAACCAATCATAAACATCCCAGAAGTCAGACTGACCCCGGTTAACTCCATATTTATCCAGTCTTTTAATATCTTCCGGGCTGGCTGTATATGTATCAAGTATTTCCTGAAAATCAGGTAAATCGTTAACATCGACCACAAAGAAATAATTTGGATAGGAGCCAACAAACCCTTCAATGAAATCAACGCGGTCTTTACTTGAGTCGAGGGCAGACGCTTCCTTGAAGAAAAACTTGACGTTGTCATGCCACCTAACTACAACAGCTGAAATGACCACATCCCCCTTGTCTGGTACATTTTTGATTCGAATCCAGGCGAGATTGGCATTGTGGCTTGCCACGTGGCGAAAAAATGAGACCCCTGGCGCTGAAGTTGCGATGAATCCCTCAATATAGTCCTCCGTATTCTCGTATTTTTCAGGAATAGCAGGGTAAGGAACACCTGCACCCAAGTAATTCGTACCAAAATCAATGCCCTCAACAGCAATGTGGTTTTTTACAATATCCTCGAAAAATTCCCTCTTCGGTTCTTTAGTGGCAAAATTAATTCCGGAGGGAATCGGAGCAGGAGTGTAATGGATTTTTTTCAGATCAATACCGACGTACCAGGACTCCATTATTGACTGACGTTGATCCGCCGGCATGAAATCGAGAAAATAGCTTTCACCTTCAACCCGGAGCGCATCCATATACAGTCTGGTTGCCAGCTGATGTCCTGCAGTACCATACACATCAAAACCCGCAACAAGGGAATAATAGATACGTTCAAGCATTGGATAGTCTATTACCCATGCACTTTTAGGCAGATTCCCGAGTACACCTCTGTGTACCGAAGCACTGTCAAAATGTCTGAAAACTGTGAGTATTGGCTGGTCATCTGGTCTGTTACCCTTCCAGATGGCATTTCTGTTCAACCCGTCAGGATAATGTGCACCGTAAAATTGTTGTCTAGCTTTGTAGTAATCGATGGCCCATTTGTAATGCTTATTTTTCAAAAGAGCCTTATACAAGCTGTAATTACTGCCTTTTTCTCCTGGCATCCGGAGTTTATCACTGTGCAATTTCAAAAAACCTGGATATTTAACCGATAGATC
>CAXMTO010000353.1:0-17246 GCA_964196355.1 uncultured Myxococcota bacterium | reverse complement strand
CAAATACCAGCCGCCGCAAATTTTACAGCATCCCCCCAGTCTTTCCATCCAGTCCCTTCCTGATCATTATCCATCATGTATTAATGAACTCGTAAAAAGGTCATTCGAAGCTTTAGATGGCTAAGTCAAAAAGTTCGATATACAGGTAAGCGAAGACTCCGAGGCGTAGTGTTTTTATCATGCCCTCAGCAATACATGCGGTATGTTGAGGGCCTGATAAAAACCTACAACGTAGGAGATCGGGCTTTTTACGACGCCATCATGTATTAATTTCTGGAATAATTTAGTCCTCCCGAAGCTCATAAAAAACACATACCTTTCGGAGAATTCGTGAATTATTCTTTTATCATTACAATGAGCCTTGCTCTTGCCTGGATGCTCTCCCCAGATTCTCTGGTTCTGCAGGGAAATAATGCGGGATCGGGCATGGCCTTATTTTTCCCTGCCCTCGCCGTCGGCGGCATCGTATCCTCAGCCTGCATATTTTTCCTGCATCATCCAAAACTCGGTGAATGTTCCGAAAAACATTCCCCTCCCACCACATTTATCATTGCATATCGACTGAGCCTGGTCCTTTTTCTGCCAACCGGCATGCTCGTTACGGCAGGATTTACCTTCAATGAGACATTTGTTTACTGGTTCCCAAATTTCGGCTTTAGTTTTCTGCTGCTTGGTTTTATCCTTACACTTCATCTGATTGGTGAAAAAATCGCTGCTGCAGTGCAGCCGCTGTTCATCGGAACAACCCTGATCTGCCTGCTGCTTCTCTCGATATTCGGAATAAACGGGCAGGAGATATATACCACTCCAACAGAACCTGCTTTCTCCTTTTCCGTCCACCTCTCTATTTCCTCTCTGGTTTTATTTTTAGGCTATGACTCTGTTAATGGTCAGACAACAAAACATCGAAGAATGTCCTCTTGGTGGGCAATTGGTGCGGGTTATCTTGTTCTTACTCTCTGGGCGATGGCATCGCTGAGCAACGTGAATCCAGCAACCTTGGCAGATTCGACGGTTCCATATGTTATCGTCGCTCACAAAATACTCGGTCAACCTGGTAGAATTATAATGGGTATCATAATTATCAGTGGAACACTGGGGTGTGTTAATGCTCTCTTTATTCTGGCAAACAGGTCCATGGTACCACTCACGGAACATTTCTTCCTTCGCTTCCCAGCTGGTACGATGCTGAAAAAGAGAATTTACCCATTCCTTTTTTCAGTACTTATCAGTTCATTCATGGCAGCCGGAATGGCGGGCGGCAGTAACCTCGAAATCTATATCAGAGGTGCCTTGATGCTCTGGCTGCTGAGCATCGGCATCCACTGTTTCACCGCTACCCGTATTTTGCGAATCCTGGGAAAAACCATTGCAGGATTCGGATATATTCTTAGTATGTCCATAATAATCAGCACATTTTACCTGATTTTCAGTCATTCCCAAAACATTCAAATTTTGGGTTTCTGCTGCTTAAATTTAGCAGTAAGTTTCATAATTTCAAGATGTTTGTTGCACCTTAACAGACAGATGATCAACACAAAAACAGAACCATAATAAGGAAAATTATAATGAAAAAATTAGTCTTTCTGCTTCTCACTCTTTCTTTTCTGAGTGCAACTCCAATTTTTGCAGCATCTGTGCCAACCATGGACAAAGACGAGTTGAAATCACTCCTCGGCTCAGACAATCTGGTTATCCTGGATGTCCGTACCGGTAGAGACTGGAGTTCCAGCGAATTCAAAATTGAAAATTCCGTACGGATGGCAGATTCTGATCTTTCGATAATAGAAAAATATCCGAAAGAGAGTACCCTTGTTCTCTACTGCGCCTGACCCAGCGAATATACCAGTGCCCGGGTGGCACGGAAAGTAATCGATAAAGGTTACAGCAAGGTATATGCCCTGAAAGGTGGCTGGAGGGAGTGGTTTCGCGCCAAATACCCGGTTGAGGCAAGATAAGAGTCTCCGTTTGGCCCCCCGGGGAGCTTTCCCCGGAGGGGCAACCGCAGTCACCTTCCTGTTTTCCTGAGATTGTATTCTTAGCAAATTCTACCGAGAACGAGGTTAATTGGTTCGCGCTAGACCTCCTTATTCTATCAATAAATACGTCTATATCAGAGGTCGTATCACAAAAGTAGTTGACACGTTATCGTGAAAACTGTATTCTTGCATTCGTGTATACAGGAATACACTTTCAGTTGTCGAAATTTAAATTTCTTAAGTAGATACCTGAACTTGTCAAAACCGGAATCTAATCAAGAATATAAGATAGGGCTGAAATATGAACGACAGGTTGTTGGAAGGAGTAGTCAAGACACCAAAGACGATTGCAGAGCAGGTATATGATCTCCTGAAAAAGAAAATTCTGTACCACGAAATCATGCCGGGTGAACGACTGCTTGAGATCGCCCTCTGTGAGTCTCTGAAAGTCAGCCGTACACCTGTCAGAGAGGCTTTCAGATTGTTACAGCAGGATGACCTTGTTGAACGAATTCCACAAGGTGGCGTTCAGGTCACAGACATCTCACTCGAAGATTTACAAGAGATCTCTGCGCTCAGGACAGTTCTTGAGGTTTATGCGGCTGAGCTTGCCTGCGAAAAAATCACTCCGGAAGAAATTGAAAAGCTGGAAGGTTTAATGCGGCAGACTGCCGACATGATCACGGCAGAGCAGGAAGGAAAAGAAATAGATGTAGCTGAATTTTCAGGGTTAAATACTGCTTTTCATGACATCATCTGCGATTCAGCACAGAGCACTTACCTGTCGAAAATTCTGGCGATAGTTCGCCTGCCGATTTTACGTTTTCGCCCTTTCTCACTGGAAGATAAAAAACACAGAACCCGCGGTTGGGAAGAGCACAAGAGAATGATCAAATTGCTTAAAGAGCAAGACAAGGAGGGTCTTAAAAAATTAGTGGCAAAACATGTAAACGATGTTGGAGAAGCAGTTGCAAAAACATTTGCTTCCCCAAATAAATGATTGAGGGTAACCCCACCCTTTGATCTCTATCATTAACATTATAGAAGGGAGAATAAACGATGAAACGACTTACCGTTGCATTAGTAGCATCAAGTCTGATTGCGGCTTCAAGCTTTGCCATGGCTGCCGAGAAAACACTCAATGTTCTTGGACAGCCGCTTGCGACAGGGCTTATTCAGAAAAATAAAGAACAGCCATTTTTTGAAAATTTTGCAAAAAATACCGGCCTTGACATTGCGGCAAATTACAAGCCTATCGATGTTACAGGATTGAAATCAGAAGAAACCCTGCGTGTGCTGAAAAATGGACTGTTCGATATCGTCTCAATCCGTACCGCACAGGCAGCACGTGACGAAGTTTTCCTGCTCGGACAGGATCTGGTCGGCCTGAACCCCGACTATAAAAAAGCCCGCCAGGTCTATGAGGCATACAAGCCGCATTTTGCAGAGCGTATCAAGGAAAAATTTGATGCAAAACTGCTGGGCCTCTGGCCTTTTGGTCCCCAGGTACTGTTCTGTAAACCTGAGATTTCCGGCCTCGGTGATATCAAGGGTAAAAAAGTACGGGTCTATGACCAGAGTCTTGCCAAGTTCGTTGAGAGCCTTGGAGCAACTCCGGTACCGATTGGTTTTTCTGAAGTGCAGCAGGCTCTTGCCCGCGGTGTTGCAGATTGCGCAATCACCGGTGCCAGTTCTGCGAATTCCGCTGGATGGCCGGAGGTAACTGAATACTTTATGCCTATCGGTTTCCAGATCGGATTTAATGGATATGCCATGAATATGAAAAGCTGGAATAAACTCTCAGCCGATGACCAGGGCAAACTCCAGGCGGCATTTGATACCCTCGTAGCTGATATCTGGACTTATTCCGAAGAGATCTTCGATGACGCCCTGCGCTGCAACGTTGGCAAAGAGCCGTGCACAACTGTTACAAAGTATAACATGAAGGATGTTCCTGTAACTGAAGCGGATCTGGCACTTGTGGCCGATGCTGTTGAGAAGATTTCTTTTCCTGCCTGGTCAGAGACCTGCGAGAAGAGCTATCCGGGTTGCACTGACAAGTGGAAAGAGGTTCTCGGTCCAATCACCGGAATCAAATAATAGCACTATGATCTTGAACCGGCTCGTACCCTCTACGGCCGGTTCAAGTATACTACTGTGAAGTGAGGCTGGTATGGAAAAACAGAAAGGGATATCCTTTATCTGCAGTTGTCTTTTTGGTTATATTTGCATTGGGCTGTCAATATTTATCAGTATTGAAGTGATCATGCGCAAGCTCTTCTCTGCCTCACTCCAAGGTGCAGACGAACTGGGTGGCTACGTCCTGGCCATTACGTCTGTAATTGCATTCTGTGTTGCTCTCATTGGTAACAACCATATACGTATTGATATTTTTCATTACAAGTTTCCAAAAACAATGCAGGCAATTTTGAATTGGATCGCAATGTTTTCCGTATTCTTTATTGCTGTCCTTCTTGCCTATACGGCCATACGCGTTTTGCAGGAGACCATCAGCTACGGCAGTACCGCACCAACTCCATGGGCCACCCCGCTGTGGTATCCGCAATCGATCTGGTGTGCCGGCCTTGTGTTATTCTGCTTCCTTGCCAGCTACTATTTGTTCCGGGCTACGCAGCTGCTCACCACCGGACGATTGGATGATTTGCGAATCCTGTTTCAGCCCAAAGGATCTGCAGATGAAATAAAAGAAGAACTGGAAGATCTTAATCTACGATAACCGAGGATAATCAGCACATGCCCATTTCAGATATAACACTCTTCTTTTTTGCAGGACTATCGCTTCTCTTCCTCGGAATTCCCATATCCGCGGTTATGGCAATTATTGGGGTTATTGGAGGCCTTCTTGCCTTCGGATATCCATTTATGAACTCGATAGGCAGTGTTGTGTGGGGAGTGCACAACTCATTTATACTGACGGCAGTTCCTTTGTTTATCCTGATGGGGGAGATCCTCCTTCGCTCAGGTGTTGCCGATAAAATGTATGGATCACTGGCAAAGTGGATGGGCTGGATGCCGGGCAACCTGCTGCATACCAATATAGGCTGCTGCGCACTGTTCTCTGCCACCACAGGCTCTTCGGTGGCCTGTGCCGCGACCGTTGGAACGGTCGCCCTGCCGGCTCTTGAAGAACGAGGATTTTCCAAAAAACTGTCTCTTGGATCTTTGGCGGCAGGTGGAACAATGGGGATACTCATTCCGCCGAGTATCGCTCTGATAATTTACGGCAGCCTGACCAACAACTCTATCAGTCAGCTTTTTGTCGCCGGTGTCATCCCCGGCACTCTCCTGACAGTTGCATTCATCACCTACCTGATGCTGGCCAGTATCTACATTGGCAATACCGGGACCATCAAAGTTTCATGGGCCGAACGTTTCCAGGCGATTCCCGATTTAATACCGCCCTTTATTATTTTCTTTATCGTCATGGGCAGTATCTATTTCGGCTTTGCCACTCCGACCGAATCTGCAGCACTCGGTATCATGACTTCACTGTTCTTTGCCTGGACGTCCGGGAGATTGACTTTTAACATGCTCCACAAATGTTTTGTCAACACTGCCCAGCTAACCGGGATGATCATTCTTATCATTACCGCTGCATTTATCCTTAACCTGACACTCAGCTTACTCGGTATCGCGCAGCTGCTGACCGAACAGGTTATGTCCCTGAACCTGACATTGACACAACTCATATTTGTCATGATCGTCTTTTATCTCGTGTTGGGGATGTTTCTGGACGTACTTTCGATCCAGGTCGCAACTATTCCTATTGCCTACCCGATCATGACAGCAGCAGGTGCAGATCCCATCTGGTTCGGTATCTTCATTGTCCTCATGAGTGAAGTGGCAATGATTACTCCGCCGATGGGTATGAATCTCTTTGTCATCCAAGGTGTACGAAGAGATAAAGGCCCCCTTTCCGATGTCATCTGGGGCTCATTGCCTTTTGCAGCGATAATGCTGGCATTCACAATAGTGCTGATATTTCTGCCGGAACTGGTTACCTGGCTGCCGGCCAAAATGAGGTAAGCTTTGTCTGAATATTCTGAGCGGCAGAATATCCGCATTGTATCCATCGGTGCGATGGCCTCAAGGGCCCTCAATCGTGCCGATAAATGGCACTTGATATCAACTTATGAGCGGAGTTTTTACTGCAGCGACCAAAACGGCAACCTTATCTGTATCGGACGTGGTATAGGCAGAGGTCCCTTTAACCTCCTCTGTTCAGCCGGTGAACTATGGCCTGGAGATACGCTGTTATCCGGTAAAATTTTCAAGGCTGTGGAAAACAAATTCATCCATGAAGGTTCGGGGGTCTCTTTTGACACCCTGGGGGCCTCAAGCTGGGACAAGTCTCTTCATGATACAGGCAATACCGGTGAGCACCTTGAAGAGGACCTACACTGGCTGGCATGCCGGGCTGCCCAAAACGCTCCTAAAGAGAGTTTCGCGTGGTTGATACCACCCCTTGTCTCTGGAGAGCCCAGTCCGATCGCTGTGCAAAAAGATACGATCATGGGATTACTGCACAAACGTGTACTTGAAGTAACAGATAATGCCAGCCAGCGCCCTTTTTCTTCCGTTTCCACGGCTGTGGAGACAGGTAATACCCGAGGACTTGAGAAGCTTATCGGCCTTGGACACGGTCTTACTCCATCCGGAGACGATTTCCTGGCAGGTGTTGTCATGGGCCTCTTCAAGATGCAGAAAAATAGGGAAGCCGAATTATTGGCCTGCAATCTCTATCGTGCGGCTCATGGCAAAACGACAGCTATCAGTCTCGCTTTTTACAGGGCCCTTGCCGAGTGCCGGGTGGCTGAACCGCACAGCCGGTTTCTCAGGACCCTTGGTCGAGCTGAGGCAAGAGAAAGAGAACGTTCGTTGAACCTAGTGAGCAGTTTTGGCTATACCTCGGGCTGGGATACACTTGCCGGCATAGTATTTGGGATCAGCCTGGTCTTGCGCCCCTTAATAGAAAACCGAAACCATTTTATGGAGACTGTATGCTGATTGCCAAATTCCTTTACCATAATGCAGCCTGTTTCGGCATTCTGGAGGGAAACGAAATTCGCCTGCTCAACGACGATATTTTCAAAACAATCGAGCCTACCGGCGAACGTGTCCAATGCGATGACGTGCGTTTTCTGCCGCCGGTAGAACCAGGGATGATCATCGGCCTCGGACGCAACTACCATAATCACATTAAAGAGATGGGGATGGATCCACCCGACAGCCCTGTTGTTTTTTTCAAACCGGGCAGATCTATAGTCAGTACCGGGGAGCCTGTGGTGATTCCCCACTGGGCGACACGTGTCGACTACGAAGGCGAACTCGGCATTATCATAGGAAAAGAAATGAGATATGTGGATGATGAATCAGTTGGTCATTATGTCTTCGGCTACACCTGTTTCAATGATGTAACCGAGCGGCATATAGGCAGTATGGGGCTGATAAACCAGGATGTCTCCAAATGCTGTGATACTTTTGGCCCTTGTGGCCCCTGGATCAGTACAGATATTGACCCTGAAAATGCAGGTATCAGAACGTACCTCAATGGTAAGATCGTGCAGCAGGACAATACGGGGAATACGGTTTTCCCCGTCTCACGGGTACTGAGCTTCCTCTCATCTTTCATGACACTTATGCCGGGCGATCTTGTAATCACCGGTACACCGGGCGGAATCGGCCAACTCCATCCCGGAGATACAATTGAAGTTGAGATAGATGGAATCGGCCGATTATCGAACCCGGTATCAGCCGCATAGATAATGTATCTTTCTGTCATTCTGTCCAATACCCCCTTGAGGGGTGCAAAAAGTTTATGAATAGAAGTTTTTACGAGTTCATCGTGATTTCAAAATTGAATATTTATTTTGTGTCGCAGAAAACAAGAAATTCAAGAGTAAGGTACTAAAAATGATTCGCAGCACTCACATATTAAGATCCAGCTATTACGATTCGGTCGTTCTGATGCGCGTCGCCAGCCAGCTGAAAAAACGTGACAACGTTTCAGAGGTGGCGATGTTCATGGGCACCGAAGGCAATCACGACCTGTTGGCCCAGGTGGGCCTGACTACCAGGGAGAGCCTGGATGCAGGCCCGCAGGACCTGATCATCATCGTAGAAGCTGATTCAGAGGAACTTTCAAGCATCATTGCTGAAGAAGCCGTGATGATGTTAAAAGCGAGAATTGGCGTAACTGAGACTAACCTCAACTACCGTCCCCGGACTCTTGACCGGGCTCTCGGTTTTTTACCGGATGCTACCCTGGCGGCCATCTCTATTCCAGGTGAATATGCTGCAAGGGAAGCATTAAAGTGCACAAATAAGGGACTTAATGTCTTTCTTTTCAGTGACAACGTCTCCATCGAAGACGAGTTAGCACTGAAAAAAAATGCGCTGGAAAAGAATCTGCTCTTCATGGGCCCCGACTGCGGGACGGCCTATATAAACGGCACCGCACTTGGATTTGCCAATGTCATTAAACCCGCCCGTATCGGTTGTATCGCCGCCTCCGGGACTGGTCTGCAGGCTGTGGTCAGTGAACTTGACCGTCTGGGTCAGGGGGTCTCGCACGGAATTGGCGTCGGAGGCAGGGATCTCAGTATTGATATCGGTGGCCTGATGACAGCCTATAGCCTTGAACTCCTTGATAAGGACCAGGGAACGGATATTATAATTCTGCTGTCAAAACAGCCCCATCCCAGTGTCGTTGAAGCCCTGGAATCGATCTGTGCAAAGATGTCCACTCCTGTTGTTGCCTGTTTTCAAGGAGCCAAAATACCTGGGGACACTTTTACCCAGGCGGCGACACTCGACGAAGCAGCTGCCAGGACGGTCAGCATGCTCAATGGAACACCTTTCGTTTCGTCTTGGTTTGAAGACACTGAGAGGGTTGTCGAGTTTATCAGTGCTGCGGAAACAGTCGCAACAGGAAAGAGGGTTGTAGGTCTTTTTACCGGCGGTACACTCGCTAAAGAAGCTCACATCATCCTTGCAGCAGAACTGGGGGCGATTGCTACATCTCTGGATGAGCATTCGGCACACATCCTTGTTGATCTAGGGGATGACCAATATACCGTTGGCCGTCCCCACCCGATGATCGCACCTGAATCACGGACCGAGATTTTGCTCGAGCTGGCAGAAGAAGGCAACCTGAAGACATGCGGAGTTTTGCTCGTTGACCTGGTACTCGGAAATGGCTCCCATCTTGACCCCGCAGAAGAACTGGTTGAGAGCATAGAGATGCTGAGAAGGCAATACGTGTTTTCAGCGGAAGTCGTTGCTGTGGTCATCGGCACAGAGGGGGATCCGCAAAATCTTCCGGATCAGATAAAAAAACTTGAAGATTCGGGAGTAAGAGTGTTCAGGAGCAACAGCGAGGCTGCACGTTATACTGCAATGCTTGTCGCGCCTGATTGCCGCGAGCGGTATCTTAAGGAGGTAGAATGAAGAACACTAATGCACCGATTCAACAGCAGGTACGGGTAATCAACATGGGGATTGACAGCTTTTCTGAAGATCTCAGAAAAGCCGAAGTTCCGGTAATCCAGATGGACTGGCGTCCGCCTGCGGGTGGCAACAGGAAACTGATAGCACTTCTGGACAGTCTCGCAGATGATAAATGACCTGATTTAAGCCTAGTTCCTATATTCGACAAATATTTCAGCACAAAAGAGGATCATATGAGTATTAATGCAGCCAACAAGGCATGCCTTGAGAAGATACAGGCAAGTACAGCCGTCTGGAGTGATATACAACCGGCAAAAGACGTAATTCCCGGGATGACTGAACGTACTGTTTTGCACGCAGGCCCGCCCCTTACCTGGCAGCAGATGTGTGGACCAATGCGTGGCTCAATAACAGGTGCCTGCATATTCGAAGGCTGGGCAAAAACCCCAGAGGAGGTTGCTCAGCTAGCAGAAGGCGGAGAGCTTGAATTTGATTCAAGTCACCACCATAACGCGATCGGGCCAATGTCGGGAATCATCACACCATCCATGGAAGTCAGTGTGGTCCGGAACGACACCGACGATAGAGAAACATATGCCACGCTCTATATGGGTATAGGAAAAGTACTCAGACATGGCGCCTTCGACGAAGAGGTCATGGCAAAACTCCGCTGGATGAATCTTGAGTTAGCCCCACTGCTCAGGGACGCTCTACATCATGCAGGCGGTATTGATCTAAAAAGTATTGTTGCCCAGGCTCTTCAAATGGGCGACGAACTGCATAACCGGAACAAGGCGAGTAACGCGCTCCTCCTGACCTCACTCGTGCAATCACTCATCAGTGTCGGCGAGAAAGATAAGGTGCTCAAGGCGGTTGATTTCATAGATAAGGCTGGACATTTTATCCTCAATGCAGTCATGGCAGGGTCAAAGGGTATGCTCGATGCCGGCAGCAATATAGCTAATTCCACTATTGTCACAGCAATCGCCAGAAATGGCTACGAAACCGGCATTCGAGTCAGCGGTCTGGGTGACAGGTGGTTCACGGCTCCAGCCCCCATGATTGATGGGGTTTATTTCCCCGGGTTTGGCCCTGAAGATGCCAACCCCGACATGGGTGATTCGGCAATTACCGAAACCATCGGTCTAGGTTCATTTTCCATGGCAGGTGCACCCGCAGTCGTTGAATACATTGGTGGAACTGCGCAGTTTGCCATGGAAACCACATTAAAAATGTATGAAATCACTGTCGGTGAACATGAAACCTACAAACTGCCGCCGGTCAATTTTCGAGGAACACCGCTTGGCATTGATATTCGCAAGGTTGTTGAAACCGGTATTACGCCGGTAATCAATACAGGCATTGCCTGCAGACGGCCTGGCGTTGGTCAGATCGGGGCCGGTCTGACAGCCACCCCTATGGAATGTTTTACAGCAGCACTTGAAGCTTTTGCCAGTCGATAAAAATATACGTACTAAACTTACCCCAGAGAGGTACCCTTATGAACACGTACTTACCCGGACGTCACTTTTTGCAGATCCCTGGACCAAGCAATGTGCCTGACAGAATCCTCCATGCCATTGCTCACCCTACAATTGACCATCGCGGCCCTCAGTTTCAAAAAATTTCAGAAGAAGTACTGCTTGGGTCAAGGCGCATTTTCAAAACATCTGGCCCTGTAGTAATTTTTCCAACATCAGGTACCGGTGCCTGGGAAGCAGCACTACTGAACACGCTGAATCCCGGAGATAAAATTCTGATGTTTGAAACTGGTCACTTCGCGACTCTCTGGCATGCCATGGCCAGAAAATTCGGGCTGGAAGTCGACTTTGTACCAACCAACTGGCGTCACGGCGTCGACCCGCAGGTAGTAGCTGACAAGCTTAAAGAAGACAAGGAACATCGAATTAAATCAGTAAATATTGTTCACAATGAGACCTCCACCGGTGTTACAAGTAGAATCGCCGAAATCAGAAAGGCCATCGACCAGGCAAATCATCCTGCCCTGTTCATGGTTGATACCATCTCGTCTCTTGGTTCAATGGACTACCGGCATGAAGAATGGAAAGTAGATGTTACCGTCGGCTGTTCCCAGAAGGGCCTGATGCTGCCGCCGGGCCTTGGCTTCAATGCGATCAGTGAAAAAGCGATCGAGGCATCAAAAGGTAACACATTCAAGAGACACTTCTGGGACTGGAACGACATGCTCAAAGCAAACGAGAACTTTTTCTATCCCTCCACGCCCTGCACAAACCTCCTCTTTGGTCTGCGGGAGTCGATAAAGATGCTGGAAGAGGAAGGGCTGAATCATGTTTTTGCGCGACATGATCGTTTTGCGGAGGCCACACGGCGTGCGGTCAGGGCCTGGGGACTTGAGGTTCTCTGCGAAGAACCACTGGAATACAGCAGTGTGCTTACCGCAGTGATGATGCCTGAAGGTAAGGGTGCTGACGATCTGCGTAAGGTTATTCTGAAGAACTTCAATATGTCACTTGGCAACGGCCTGGGAAAAGTTGCTGACAAGGTCTTCCGCATCGGTCACCTTGGCGACCTCAACGATTTGAGCTTGATTGGCACTCTTGCAGGCGTGGAAATGGGCCTGGAACGTGGTGGTGTCAAGCACACAAGGGGCGGAGTTGCCGCGGCTATGGGGTTTCTTGCATCATCACGAATTAACAATCTGTGATAATTATGAAATTGAACGAACTGACGGTTCTGGACGCAATCGCCAGAATGAAGAACGGTTCCTGCTCTTCAGAAGATCTGGTCAGCAGTTACCTGGATCAGGTAAGATCCCGGGAAGATGTTGTCGGGGCCTGGACTTTTCTCCATGACAAAATCGTACTGGAGCAGTCGCACAGGGCGGATGACCGTATAAAGGATAGAAAGGTTCCTTTCTGGCCCCTTAGTGGCGTGCCTGTAGGGATCAAGGACATCTTTGATACGAAAGATATGCCGACCGAGAACGGGACAGTTGCCTGCCAGGGTCGCCGTCCCAAAAAAGATGCGGCTGTGGTCGAACGGCTCCGCAGTGCCGGTGCCGTTATTATGGGGAAAACCGTCACAGCAGAACTTGCTGTGTACACTCCGGGTAAGACAACGAACCCGCATGACCCTGCGAGAACGCCGGGAGGGTCATCGAGTGGTTCGGCGGCAGCTGTCGCCGCGGGAATGGTGCCGCTGGCGATAGGCACTCAGACAAACGGCTCTGTTATTCGCCCTGCTTCTTATTGCGGTGTTGTCGGTTATAAGCCGACATCTGGAACGATACCCCGGGTGGGTATTCTCAGGCAGGCACCGAGCCTTGACCAGGTCGGTATCTTTTCCAGGAATGTTGGTGACTGCGCTCTGCTGGCCTCAGTGCTGATGGGTAGAGAAGAGTGTCATGGCGACACCTTGCCATGGCCGGAGCTTGATCTCTCCCAGATAAAGGAAAGAGATGGTACACCGCCGCGCCTTGCTTTCGTAAAGACAGCGGTATGGTCAGAGGGCTCTGCATCTGCAAAGGATGCCTTTCTTGCTTATGTTCGCAGTTTTGATGCAGAGATCATTGAACTTGATCTCCCTGCGATCTGCGACGAGGCTGTCTCCTGTCATCGAACTATTATGCTTCGTGAAATGGCTCACAACTATAGCCGTTTCTACAATGAGCATCGGCGTCAGATCAGCCCCATGCTCCTTGACATGCTCGAAGAAGGAAGAACGATATCAATTTCACAATATCTCGATGCAAAAAACCTCTCCATAGACATCGCCGGTAAGGTGGATTACATTCTCAAGGCTTTCAGTGCCGTTCTTACACCGGCTACACCCTCAGAAGCTCCCGAGGGACTTGATGCTACGGGAAGTCCGATTTTCAGTACAATATGGAGCCTATGCGGCGTTCCGGCGGTTTCTTTGCCTGTCCTCAATGGAGCATCCGGGATGCCTCTGGGACTCCAGCTTGTCAGCGCAAAGGGAAGTGACTCAGCATTACTGAGGGTTGCTCACCTGATTGAAGAAAAACACCGTTCTGCCGTCAACGGACAAGATAAGGATTAGGTTATGGTATTACAATTGTCACCTTTAACGCCAGAAGCGTTTGCTCCATATGGCCAGCTCCTGATGGCAGCAGGGAGTCGACCTGAGCGAAAGGAGTGGGCTGCCCAGGTTGATAACCTGAGAACCGATTCCCGTGCAAACGTCACTTTTATGAGCCTGGAGCCTGTTCACTATCCAGTTCAGGTAACAGAACTTGAACGACACCCATTTTCCCACCAGATCTTTGTGCCGCTTAACGGAACAACCCATCTGGTACTGGTGTGTCCATCTCGTGATGATGGCTCCCCTGAACTCTCAGAATGTGTAGTATTCGAGGCAACGGGAGGACAATCTGTCAATTATAATGCAAACATCTGGCATGCCCCACGGACAGTGCTTCACGAACCCGGCTCCTTTGTTATGTTACGCTGGGACAATGAAACAGCCGCTGATACGGAACTTTTTGCACTGGATTCGCCGATTACTGTGAAACAGTAGACCTCCTGGAAAATCGGACAGTAATGTATCAATATGGAGTGTTAAGTGGTCTCTTTTTTACAAAAACAGTGGTTTCTTGCCGGCATTGCCACGGCCTCATTCCTGGCATATAGTTTCCCTGAATGGGGTGATCCGTTAGCGAAGTACAGTGTCTTTGGTGTGGGGATTTTCCTCGCTTTTTTTATAACCGGTCTGGGCCTTGAAACCCGTAGTGTCCTGAGACAGATACAAGACTTCAGGGCCCCTGTCGCTGCTGCATTTTCCTGCCTCATTCTCTACCCGTTAGTTGCCTGGCTTATTGCCCTGCCACTTTTACCCTACGAGTTCGTTATCGGAGTTTGTATTATTGCCACAGGTCCGGTTACCGTGTCATCCGGCACCATCATGACCGCTATAGCGCGCGGCAATATCCCTCTTTCACTTTTCATCTGTATCCTGACGAGCTTTCTGGCTATTTTCACCATCCCGTTAATGCTCAATATAATGCTGAACGTCGGGGGGGAAATAGAGTTGCCGATCCTAAAAATGCTTGGCGATCTAGTGTTGAAAGTGCTTCTGCCAATAACTCTGGGCCAATTTGTCAGACCGTTTTTCAAAGATTTCATCCAGCGAGTTAACCATCCTCTCTCAGTATTCCAGTCATGTATCATCATTTTAATTATTTTCAGGGCTGTCAGCAGTTCAGCTGAAAATATCAGCCAAATGGGTACATCTGTCTTTGGCGTCGTCGTTTTCATTGTCTTCCTGCATTTTCTTATGCTGTTCCTCAATTACGCCATTGCCAATCTGCTCAAATTTGACAGACCATCAATAACTGCCTTTACCATACATACATCCCAGAAGACACTGACCGTCACCTATATAGTCTGGGCGGGGTACTTTGCAGACAACTACCCCATGGCATTCATCCCGGCCATCGTCTGCCAGCTTACCCAGATGACAGTCGGTACCTTTATTGCGGAATATTTCAAGAAACGTGCTGTTTAGTGCCTTCACGGAATTCATTCCTAACCCAACTTCGCGGGAGTAATACACTAATCTATACAATATCAATATATTAACCAGTTCACTATTGCCGTTATGGCACTACTTCTTTCACTTTGTATCAAACTATCGTTTTTACAGTTTGGCCGGGATGACTTTTTTCTCCCAGTGCTGAATATATCTCTTGCTGTTTCGGCTCAGGTCGTGAACTTTTCCTGATATGAACAGTGTCCTCAGTCTTACATTGCATGGACACTGTCACTCGACTCTGTGTTGACAGAATCTTCCTCAAAACAGACCAACTGCTATGGATCCGTGCCTGTTTCAGCCTGAATCGTATGGTATGAACCAGGTGATAGGCCAGCACGGTAATAAAGAGATGGCCAGAAACTCTGTCCGCTATTTGATGGTGAACAGGGCGCATCCCAAGTTCGGATTTTAGTGATCGGAATACGGCTTCCAGATTCGTCAGCATGGTATATGTTTTCCACAGTGTGGTCTCATCCCAGTCTGTATGACTTGTCCGTAGACAGTACACTCCCGGGTAAGTATCTGTCGTATTCCGAGCTGGATTTTGTTCCCAGGTGATTTTTGTCGCATTGCCACTGGTGTCATCTCTCTGAACTGAGATTGTATATTGTTTGGAGGCCTTTGAATATTTTTCTCTCAGGCGGCCGATTTTTATCATGACCTTGTCATATTTCTTGAGGTAGCGTTTCTTATGAAGTCCGTTTGCAAGCTTTTGCAGAGCCTCCTCAAGTCGGTCTATAAAGCGATCGGTAATCACCTGATCTTTTTTTTCACGCCTGGGAGAATGACAATATAAAAGCGTCTCCCCGGTCTCTTCATCAAAAACTTTCTGCGCTCTGACTGTACATTCGTCATCTTTTTTAACGACAACTGAACAAGCCTCATCAAATTCACCATATCTCTTCCTGCTTACTACAAGATATGGATACTGATGTTTCTGAAGCCAGGCTATATTATCTTTAGTAGCAATGCCAGCATCCATGACCACTGTGGGTTTTATGCCTGTAGCAGTTCTTCTCCCTTCAAGATCTTGGAGCATCTCCGACAATGTTTTCGGTTCATTCACATTGCCTTCGTACACATGGCTGCGCCGGGGAAAGCCGCTTGAATCCAGTACAAGGCCCAGGGTCACCAGGGGACAATCAGAACGTTTTTCTTTGGAATGACCTTGGGCCGCCTGTGCATTGGCTTTACACTGACCTTCAAAATATGTATTGGTTAAATCATAAAGAGTGATGGTCTCCTGTAATCCAAAGAGACTCTGCTCCTGTTTAAACAAATGGTGTTCAATGGCTGTCTTGTTCTTATAGAGTTGATCCGAAATCTGGTACATGCCGTACAGGCTGAGGTTGCTAAACTCATAATTAATCAGCTCGCCAAGACCTGATCGTTGCTGAAGCCATTCATGGGTTGCAAGTTCACTACCGGGTTCACAACAACGGCCAATTATCGTTCCTATGGCTGCAGCGGTCTGCGGTCCATTAAAACCAAGCTCTTTGAGCTTTGTGTCGAGCCCAAGAAGCCGCAATGCTTGCAACGTTATATGCTCACCGCCAACACTCCGGGGCCTGCTTACCTCAAGGCTGTCGAGATCAACTTCCCGGTAATCGATACTATCTGAGTCGCCGACATTTTGACGTGACAGGATAATTCTCGAAGCATAATTCTGTGCTAATACCTCAATATCACAATCAATATCGAACAAACTCTGCTGCCCGGCAAGAATATCCTCAATTTGTTTTGCCAGATCTGACCATTGCTCTCTTGGTAAAGAAAAATCAGCTCCAAGATTGAGCAACGTGTACTGACGCACACCTTTCTCGGTTCGCTTGGATTCTACAATCCGATAGGTATAGTACTGGGAACCGTCTTTTCTACTTTTGATTGTTGTTCTTCGAATATACATAGGGTTGACTCTGGCATATTTATCGCCTGCTGTCAATATTTAAATGTATTTTATGGCACTACATAAACTTTTCAAAAACTAACTCCTCATTACTGCGTGCTTTTATTTTTCGGTTGGCTGCAAAAATCACGTTACAGAGGAGTTTGATAATCGTTCGCAAAAAGTTGGGTTAGGGCGTTGGCAAGGCGAATGCGCTTATGCAATTAAAATGCATAAGCGCATAAAGCTATAGTTTTCTGGAGAGGGTTGACTGATGGACGCCTAAAATTTTTGCAGCTTCAGCCTGACTCCCACACTCCTCTATTGTTTGTTGGATAATATCTTTTTCAAACTGAGAAACCTGTTGGCTGAGAGTACCG
>CAXMTO010000352.1:0-6795 GCA_964196355.1 uncultured Myxococcota bacterium | reverse complement strand
GTTGTGCTGTCCTGCCAGTGTGTCTGAAGGAGGTCGATATAGTCGGTCTTCAATCTTTTCAGACTTTGCTCTACTTCATAACGGATTACGTCAGGGGCAAGGCATCTGGATATTTTAAATTTTCCGTCCTTCGAAGGATGTTTCTCATCTGTAAAACAATGAAAATCACCTCTTCCTTCATGCCAGATCAGGCCACATTTGGTAGCCAGGACAACTTTATCCCGCCGGTCATAAATTGCCTTGCCGACAATCTCTTCCGAAGCTCCGAAGCCATACATTGGTGCCGTATCAATCAGGTTCATACCTGAATCAATCGCCGCATGAATGGCCTCGACAGCCTCATTCTCATCTGTAAGGCCTCCCCACATCCAGCCTCCAATGGCCCAACTTCCAAAACCGACAACCGATGCTTCTATACCTGATTTACCAAGTTTTCTAGATTTCATATTAATCTAATCCTTATGCTCATGTTTTATAAACCACGATGGTGACTGTGGAAGAGTATTATTCCTCACGACATATATAGAACAAAAGTTGCCACATAAATCAACTTCACTGTTTGAACATCCTACAGGGTACAGGGGCTCTGTTAGCTCTGCCACCAGATCCCAAGTTAATTGAGGAACTGTTGGCCTACAATTATGAGGTTAGAAACGGGGATGTTAGGCTGTTAGATCTTTTGGGGACAATGTATCAGTTACACATAACAGGAATAAGGTCAAGTCGCGATTTTGCTTATATTATTAGGATTGCCAAGGGATCTCTTTTACTTAATCCTTGAAATTCTTCTTCGTAAAAGCAATGCGTCTTAGAGACTATATTTATCGCCCATCTTTTTTTGTTCTGTGCCACGCTGTTACATTGACTTGATCTAATATCTTCATATATAATTAGAGGATGATCAGGAGGTAATATTTAAAATAAGACAAAGCCAAACTTGTCGTAAGGCAGGGACGGAAAACTGCGGGTCTATTAGATAGCCGGGTTGCCTAATATATGAGGTAGCTCGGCTTTTTTTATGAAACAGTCAAAAGAGGGAGAAAGAATGATAAAAAAGGCGAAGGTAATCTTTTTTCTCACAACGATTACATTGCTTGGCAGCAATGATTTTCGGTGAGAAAACTGCAAATGGAGAAACATTAACTCCCCCTGTACCTGAGAAAAACAAAGTACTTCCTGCAAATGATGGTGGGCCAGATGGTTGTGATTCAAGCAGATTCAAATGTGTAATGGGAGGTGAAGCGGTCCTTGATAAACAGACTGGCATAATTTGGTCCCAAGATGGCAATCTTGCCAAGAAAGGTGTTCCATGGCAAGAGGCGGAAATTTTTTGTCAGAATGTTGAAATAGGAAACACAAAAGGCTGGCGACTCCCAACAAGAGAGGAATTGATTGCCTTGTTAGACCCTTCTCAATCATACCCTGCTCTCCCAAAAGGACACCCCTTTAAGAATGTAGGGAGCCCCAAAGGCCAAAGACACTATTGGACTAGCAATGATTATGAGAGCGATAGTAACAGCGCATGGGTAGTTTGCTCCCGTGGGGGATCAGTTGAGGGCAGTCTAAAACTCTTTGACTATGGAGTATGGCCGGTGCGAGACAGCAATTGAGCATCTTACTTTTGGTGATTACTTTTACTGGATATAATCTATATATCCGCACTCTTTAATAATTTCACAAAGACGATTTCTTTTCGTCACTGCGCCAGGAAGATGGAGATGATTAGATTGCCCCATATTCCTCTCCATGAGAGCTTTTTCAATTATATTGAGGGTAAAGTCATGAAAATCAAAGGAATAAGTCTGTTACTAGGTGTTACTCTGATTTTGTTTTTCCTTGGATGTGCAAAAATTACATCAGATGTAAGTCCAGATGTCTCAATCAATGAATATAAAAATTTTTATGTTGTACCAAGTTTTGACGATAGGCGTGGTGTGAAAGAGGCTATTTGGGCTAACCTAAAGTCTCGAGGATTTACTGTTGCAATCGGGTCTGCCCTACAAATACCTGAAACGGCCGATATTGAAGTGACCTATGAAGCGAAGTGGGTGTGGGATAATGAATATTACCTGTCAGACCTTGTTATATTTTTTAAAAATCCTGAAAGTGACTTGTTGATAGCTTCCGGTGAATCACATTCCCCATCAATTAAACGGATACCAGCTGACGAAATGGTTGGGGAAATATTAGATGAGATATTTCCTTAAACAGTGTTAAGCCGCCTCTGTCGTTTTGCGGCCATTTATTACCGGCCTGAAAACCTCAGGAATTTACTCTTCCTCAAACACTGCATTGCGCCGTGCAAGACTTTCCATAGGCCAAAGGTCTTCGTGCTCATATAAATCTTCAACCTCAGGCTTGTCATCTGGTAATTTGATCCAAGGGAGTTTGCTCCGAGTGAAAATATGTATATCCGGTTCTATCTGGTCGGGGTCATCAAGGGGTCCAGCACGCATAAAACAAATCTTCTCTTTTGCCAGGCCATAGTGACTCTAGACGGCAGTTTTACAACTGGGGCATGTACCACCAGCTGTCCCATAGCGCTCGGGGGTGGAACCTTAATGGTTTCAGTTTTACCCTGCAACAACACCACATTCGTTGCCTCAGCCATGGCATTTATCGAAAAAGCGGAACCAGACAAACGCTGACAATCTCTGCAATGACAACAGTGAACAAACATCGGTTTTGCCCTTATAGCCTGCGACTGATTCTAAGCTAAAATTAACCGTGAGCGAACGGAAAATTTTGTTCCATTTATGATAACTTGGCTGATTGATACTACTTTCGTATCGGTCATGAAAGGCAGGTTAAGACTGCCAGGCAACATCTCCCAACAGTACAGTGAGAGTCCAACTTGAGATGTTTCCTGTTCAGTTTGAATTTGGTACTGCTTCAAAAACTTGCCCGAAAAGGAGCATTCTGGGACGTAAGTTCAGCCATTTTTGGTATAAAAAGTCTTTGTCGGGTACGATATCTGCTACCCTGTTAGCATTGATCACTCGCATCAGAATTACCGCGCTTGATGCTTTGCCAAGCCCAAAGCCATGTGATATTCCAAGGCTAATATCATGACAACATTGAAAAGTTGGGTGAAATGCCATTTATAGACGAACACTAATAAACACCGCTTTCTCTACAAGCGATTGTTTATGGTAATAGGCAATGAAAAAGGATACAGTCTGTAGAGAAACTAACACGGTTTATCGGGTTTTCAGGCAACTGATGATTTCACATATTTACCAGCAGCTGTAATCCAATTTTTGGAAAAGGTGGATGAATGTCCAGGTATAAAAAAACAATCGCTTCATTTTTCCTGATATTGTCACTCATAATCAGCCCAATATCGTGGGGAACCGCAGCAGCAGGCACCGACAATCTAGACAGGCAGAACAGTCCAATGGTCATGACGATTGATCTTGTTCTCTGCCGGCCTCTGGGCCTTGTGGCTATGTTGGGCGGCACTCTGATTTTCGTGGTCTCGTCACCATTTTCTGCCCTTGGAGGTAATATTGAAGAAGCTTGGGACAGTTTGGTTGTTAATCCAGCCGAGTACACATTCAAACGGCAACTCGGCGAATTCGATTAGGAACCGTTCGCTCTCTCGATTGTACCCCGCTTATGCGAACGGACTGTGTTGCCTCACACCACGCTTTCATGTGTAGCCTCCTTTCCTCCAGCGGCATTACCCGCCTTAATCGCTGCTACGAGACTATCCGACTCCCTGTTCTTTATTTGCCTTCCTCCCTCTTCAGTTGTCCGGCATACTCTCATTACTCCGAAAGAAAACACAGGGCCTCCCAGGTTCCCGTATAATCATAATGTCAGACATGCCATGGTCACTGACCCCGGGAAGCAGTCACCTCCTTGCCTGTAGCGCTGATAACTGTGTTGACTTCCATCGATCAAACAATGTCGTCCTTTCAACATGGAATATTACGGGGCTCAATCCCTTCAACCTTCTGGCTTACGGCCTATCTGCTCGCTGTCCTACGCTTAAAACTTTACGTTACCATAAAGCCTCCAAGGACTCGCTACCCGGTGGTTGGCCAACCTTCCGGGACGGGATTTCCACCCGCTTGGTTATACGACCTTGCCCGGCCGCACTTGACCTTTTTCCTGATATGGGTTCAATTGGTCATCCCTACAAAACTTGTCCAAAAAGGAGCATCCTGGCACCTATTAAATAGCCAAAAAAAATCACAGAAAACCAGCTGCAAATGCAGCACTTTGAATTATTGATAATTCCAGAATCTCTTTTATTGACTCTCTGGAACCATCTTTTATCTCAAAATGCTCCATTTACCTCCAGTTTATTGGAGAAGATTTTGAATTTTCTAAAGTGCCAAGATACTCCTTTGTGTGGCGGGTGGCTGGTGTTGTTTGATCACTCCATGCAGGATTACACAGTCATGAAATGCCATGGAAAGATGCTTACGGTAACTACGTATTCACGAAAATCCCCCTGCCGAATGCATACGGCAGGGGGCTCAGTAAAAGAGGTGGCTTTCCCACCAACAGTTTCTGGCCCTTTTCGGGCACTGGCTGCAATTGTTTGTAAAACCGCAAGATCGCAGCTACTCGCGTGCTACCTCAAAACCATGGTATAATATGTCTAACCCCGATAAATGGTATAAGTGCCTGGGATGCTGTCCCTAACATTCAAACTTTAAATGTAAATCTTTATTTAATAGCAAAATAAAAAGGATCTCAGGAGTAAGGTACTAAATTCCGTTTTCTTGTGGTTTTCACTCCACATCTTCCACGTTAAAATCTACAAAAGTTGAAACAAAACAGTCAGAGTCAGAAACGATAAAATTATTCCAATCCCGACCATCATTGCCCCCAGCTTTGGTGCAAGTCCTGCAGACATTGCAAGAGCCCAGGCACTAATTTGTGGTGGCATTCCTGCCTCAAAAACAGAAACATGCGCAGCAGTACTTTTCAATCCAAAGAGATAAATAATTCCAAGAGCAATGAGTGGAGCAATGCAAAGCTTGGTGCCCAACCCAAAAATCATTGGCTTATAATGTTTCTTTTCAATTTGGAATTCCATTTTTAACCCTACTGCAATAATGACAAGGGGGATCAATGTGGCAGCTAAACATTCCAGCATGAAGCTTATTTGAGAAGGATAAGGCGTTGAATACAAAATGAGCGCAAGTATCAAGCTAATAAGAGGTGGGAATGTTACAATTTTTTTAATTATTGTTTTAAATTCAGGTTTTCCCTCACTTCCATAAACAGCAATCACAATAGGTCCATAAGTACCAAGAACAAGGAAGGTTCCTAGTTGATCATATAGGAGAGCATAGCAAACATATTGGTTGCCAAAAAACGCCTCAACCATAGGTATGCCAAAAAAGGATGTATTTCCAAGCGGGACCAAAAGCATTAGAGCCCCTGTTATGGAATTGCTCCATTTAAAGAATCGAGCACAAGCTATTACCAGTAGCGCTGAAATTGGTACCATAGCCCAAGGCATTACGCATGGAACAATAATATCAGGTGAAATAGGTAACTTGGGGATTTGAACCAGGATTAATGCGGGGAGCGAAACATGAATTACAAATGAGGTCATTACCTGAGCTGAATTTTTCGGAAAAGCAGGTAGATACCTCAAGCCATTGCCAATTATTAACAATACAATAATAAACACAATGTTTTCCATGAGTCTTTTCCTGGGGTTACGGAGATTTAAGAACCTCAGATTCATTCCTCAAGATTGTGAGAAATAAACCTCTGCACCATTTTTCAAGACTATGTTTCAATTTGAGTTAAATATCCTATAAATTATCTTTAAAGTAAATAGGTGTACCTACCTACGGAGCCATAGGTATATATACCTGTTGAAGTAATGGATAGAACCGAAATTCCAAAGAATATTTTGAAAAAATACCTAAACCTTGGGCAATTTATTTTTGATAAATTCCGAAAATAATCTATGGTTCTTCCTAGACAACTCGGTTTATATGCCAACGAGAAAAATCTTAACTATCTGTAAACCATTTTTGTGAAATTGGGATTGTGTAAGATAAGGTTGAATGGTGTTAGGCAGCGTTTAGTTTGAATTTCTCCTGAGCGCATTCAGTAAGAAGATTAACCCTGCAGTAATGCAGGGTAACCGGAGTTTTATCACTGATAACGCTCGTGAGGTCGTCTTATTTGTTCGCAAAGGCATTTGGCTGCGAAAGATGCCTGTTTGGCCAAGCGTGTTTAAGACTTTTCCTGATAATGTCCTTCTCGGCAGCAAAATTGTCCGGTTGACCTTATTCCCGTAAATGTAATCAAGAAGTTCCTCTAAATTCCTAACAACATAAAAAGAGGTTTTAGACCTGCTTAATGACACCTTGCTTTTTTCTACGAACCTTGACAGGCACCACAATGTGGCATAACTTAGCCTGATAAAGAACTACCTACCATAATGATGTAACAAACCAAACCTGTTGAAAAACAGGGACGTAAAATCACAAATCTTACCGAGACAGCCGAGTTGCCATCAATGGTGCGTCCCCGCTTTTTGTATTTAGGGGTTCAGCTTTTCTCACCTAAAGTTGAGCTACTACCAAATCCCGCCATAACTTGCATACCTATTTGTATCATGATAAAGGAGGATGGAAAATGACATATCTACCGAATGAAGCGATCAATTCGTTCCGGGAAAGCTTCCAGGGCCCGATCATTACCCCCACAAACGATGAATATGATGAGGCAAGAAAAGTATGGAACGGCATGTTTGACAAACACCCAGTTCTTATCGCTCGCTGCGTGTCAACCAGTGACGTGATTAACGCAGTG